>NZ_JBKGHJ010000254.1:0-12168 GCF_046520365.1 Corallococcus sp. 4LFB | reverse complement strand
CACGACGCGGCACGCGCAGCTCGTCGAACGCCGTCACCACCATCACCGCCGTGCCGCTCGCATCCGGGCGGCCCGCAGCCACGCGAGCAGCGCGAACCCGTCCACTCGCGGCAGCGCCAGGTCCGTCACCAGCAGCGTGGGGGCGCCGCGCTGGCGCACCAGCTCCTGGGCCTCCGCGCCATCCCGCGCGGTCGTGCCCTCCAGCCCCTCCTGCTGCGCGAGCGCGAGCAACGCCGCGGCACGGTGACGATCCGGTTCGGCGATGAGCGCGTAGCGAGGCATGGCGGTCCGTTCATGCTGCCACGCTTGTCACGCCCGCGTACCCTGGCCCTTTGTCCAGGGGCGCGGCGCCGGGCCATGGGCCGTCCAAGGCGAGGCGCTGGAGGACTTCCACGGGCTCCGCCGCGCCCGGCCAGAACGGTCAGGGCTGGGGCTCACCCGGCGCAGCGTGTGAAGCCTCGCGGCCCGGTCCTGCCTCGGGTGCTCCGTCGGGTGAGGCGACGGCCTCCCGGGGGAAGCGGCCGAACAGGCGCTTGAGCGCGCCGCTCTGCCGCTGCAGGTCCGCGATGCGCGCGACGGCCTCCGTCAGCGTCACTCAGGACTCCCCCCACCACGGCGGGCAAGAGCGGCACGACCCAGCCCGGATCCGCCAGGAGCCAGCCCACGAAGGCCGTGTGCGCGGCGAGCAGCAGCGCCGCCTGGCCCACCACCGCGCCCAGGCTCCGCGCGCGGCGCCTTCGCCACAGCAGCAGGCCCAGCACCAGCGCCGTCTCCACCGTGCCCAGCAGCTCCGCGGGGCCCGTGGACCGCAGCACCCGGCCGGTGCGCAGGTTGTCCATCGCGAAGGCGTGGATCTCCACGCCCGGCACCGCGAGCTGGCCGGGCAGGGTGCTCTGGCCGTGCAGCCCCGTGGCGGTGACGCCCACGAACACGGTCTTCCCCCGCAGCGCCAGGTCGCGCGAGCCGCACGTCACCCAGCAAGAGGTGCGCGGCGGGCGTGGAGCCCAGCCGCATCAGGGCGGTGGCCTGGAGGTCCGCGCGAGGCACGTCCCCCGCGGCGAGGTACAGGCGCGCGAGGCGCTCCTTCGGCTCCGCCACCTGCGGGTACTTCGTCACCAGCCGCTCCAGGAGCGCGCGGGCCTCCGGCACGCGGCCCTCCAGCTCCAGCACGGCGGCGAGGCCAATCTGCGCGGTCGCGGACTCGGCGCGGCCGGCCTGCGCCTTCTCGAACGAGGCGCGCGCGGCGACGGCGTCGCGGCGGATGAGGTGCGCCTTGCCCAGCAGCTCGTGGATCTGGAAGTCGTTGCCCGCGAGCCGCTCCGGGCGCAGCGCCAGGTAGCGCTGCAGCCGCGTCACGGCGCGGTTCCCGTCCTGGACGTAGAGGTAGTAGCTGGCCAGGTAGTAGTGGACGATGAGGTGGTCGGGCTGATCCGCGACGGCCACCTGCTCCAGCACCGGCACGGCCTCCGCGAAGCGGCGCAGCTTGAAGTACGCGGTGCCCAGCGGGTACGCGAGCGACAGCTCCGACGGGTTCTGCGCGAACACCGGCGCAAGGCGCGCCGCCGTGCGCTGGAAGTCCTGGAGCGCGTTGGCGGCGCTGCCCAGGCCCGCGGCGGCCGCGACGGACTGCGGCTCCTGCGAGAGCGCCTGCTCGAAGAGCTGGAGCGCCTTCTTGAACTTCTCCTCCGCCTCCTTCCTGTCGCCCTTGGCGGCGGCGGCGTTGGCGGACACGAGCGACTGCTCTCCCTGTTCCGTCATGCGCTGCGCCTCGGTGGCGGGCGGCGGGCGGAACTGGGCGAGCGCCGTCGGCGGGCCGGCCAGGGTGGCCAGCAGGGCGAGCGCGGTGGAGACGCGGCGCGGGGAGCGGAGGAATGGGCGCATTCGGTTCGTCACGGCGTGGGGGCGGGGCTGAATTCGGCGACGATGACGGTGATGTCGTCGCGCTGGGGCTGGCCGGCGCTATACGCGCGCACGTCCGCGAGGAGCGCGTCGCGAAGGGCGTCGGCGGGGAGGTGGGCGTGGGTCTGGAGCGCGGCGGCCAGGCGCTGCGTGCCGTAGAGGCGGTTGGCGCCGTCGCGCGCCTCGGTGAGGCCGTCCGTGTACCAGACGATGATGTCGCCGGGGCTCAGCCGCGCCTGGCGCGACGTGAACTGCGAGGCGACGTTCGCGCCCAGCAGCGGGCCGCGCGCCGGCAGGGACGCCATCTGCCGCGTGTGGCGGTTGTAGATGGCCGCCGCCGGGTGGGCGCCCGCCGCGTAGTCGATGCTGCCGCTGTACACGTCGATGACCGCGAGCGCGCTGGACATCTGGTGCTCGCCGCGGCCCACGTTGGCCAGCGTCACGTTGAGCGCGGTGATGAGCATCTGCGCGTGCACCTGCGACGGCTCGCGCAGCGTCATCGCGGAGGCGAAGCCGCTGGTGGCGCTGGTGGCGACCAGCGACGTGGACAGGCCGTGGCCCGTCACGTCCCCGATGCCGATGACCACGCGCCGGTCGTCCAGCGCGGCGCGGAACCACCAGTCGCCGCCGCACGCGTCCGCGGGCACCACCAGCCCGGCCAGCCGCAGCGGCCCCACCGTCACGGCCTCGCGGCCCGGCAGGAGCGTCTCCTGCACGGTGCGCGCGAGCGACACCTCGCGCTCCAGCTGCGCCTTGGCGCGCACGTCCTCCAGCAGGACCTTGATGCGCTCGGCCATGTGGTTGAACACCACCCCCAGCGTCGTCACCTCGCGGCCCGCGCCCGGCGCCGTGCCCGCGCGGGCGCCCAGGTCACCGGCCGCCAGCTGCATCACGCGGTGGGTGAGCACGCCCAGCGGCTTGGTGATGCGGCGGCTCTGGAAGGCGGCCAGCACGCCGGCCAGCACCACGAAGCCCACGCCCAATCCCACGATGCGCAGCGTGTTGGCGCGCACCGCGGCGCGGTTGGTCTCCTCCAGCTCGTGCAGCTGCTTCTGCAGGTCCTCCAGCGAGTAGCTGATGACGACCACGCCCTTGCCGCCCTGCGAGCCGTAGTCGAGCGGCTCCTGGAACTCGAAGACGGGCTGGCCCTGGAAGAAGGCGCTGGCCCAGCGGCGCTCCGCGGTGCGGCCCCCGGAGGACTCGCCCAGCTTCGCGGCCGGGTCGCTGTCCGCGACGAGCTGCCCGTCCGCGTCGAACATCTGCACGCGCAGGATGTTGCGGTTGTCCGCGATGATGGAGCGCGCGACCTCCGTGAGGAACGCGTAGTTGTTGTCGCGCAGGCTGGTGGCGGAGGTGAGCGCCAGCGTGTGGCTCACCGTCTGGCCCAGCTCGCGCGCCTGGGACTGGAGCCGCTGCGTGAAGCGGTCCGACGCCGCGGTGAGCTGCGCCTCCGTCGTCTTCGCCGACAGCGCGGCCAGCAGGCCCACGATGACGATGACCAGCGCGCCCGTGGTGAGCAGCAGCAGCTGATCCAGGCGCAGGCCGCGGATGGCCGCCACGTTGGGCAGCTCTCCGGCCTCCATGGGCGCGATGACGGTGCTCGTGGGCTCCGCGGCCGGCAGCCCCAGCGCCCCCGTCAACCGGGTGGACGTGCTCTCCGCGCGCAGGGCGGTGAGGTCCCGGGAGTGCGTCCCCGTGTACTCCGGCGGAGGAGGCGGGGTGCCGGGCCCTGCGTCGCGGGAATCACCGGACGCGTCGGGGGAATCAGGTACGGGATCGAGGCGCGTGTTCGTACGGGACAAAGGCAGACCTGGGGGAGCCCGCGAGCGAACGCGGTCGGGACGGCGCGGACTCTATCTCACTTCCTGATTGACGCGAGGAGTCCACCTGTCGGGATTTCCCCCGGGGCGCCCCTCCTCCGCTCCCCCAGCGGCCGTGCGATCAGCCTCCACCCGGGGTGTTCCCGCCCGCGGGAAGCAGGACGTCATGGGGGGATGGATGAGTTCCGCTCATTGCCGCGTCGCGCCACCCGGGGGCCCAAACGGTGGCGGTGAACACCCGTGACATCAGGGTCCTTGAGTCGGGAGGCCGCGTTCGGAGTATAGGGGCGTCCCTTCCTTTCCCTTCGAGGTCCTCCGCCCGTGTCACGGCCCCGGTTGATCAAAGAAAACTCCGCGCCGCTTTCGCTCGCCCGAGAGCAGCTCATCCGCATCCATGACCTGATGGTGAAGGCGCGCGTCCTGGAGGAGCGCCTGATCCAGATGTACAAGCAGGGCCACGGCTACTTCTGGATTGGCGGCCCCGGTGAGGAGGCGTTCAACGTCCCCCTGGGCATGCTCATGAAGGTGGGCGAGGGCCCGGCCTACGACTACCTCCACGCGCACTACCGCCAGTCCGCGACGCTCCTGGCCATGGGCGAGGAGCCCATCGGGGCGCTGCGGCAGATGAAGAACACGGCCACGGACCCCTACTCCGGCGGCCGCAACTTCGCGGGCCACTTCAGCCGGCGCTCGAAGAACATCGCGCCGGTCACCTCCCCCATCGAGGTGCAGTACGCCATCGCGCCGGGCACGGCCATGGCCCAGAAGCGCCACGGCGGCGACGGCATCACCATCGTCACCGGCGGCGACGCGGGCACGGCCGAGGGCGACTTCGCCAGCTGCCTCATCTGGAGCAGCCGCCCGGCCAACCCGCTGCCCATCCTGATCATCGTCACCAACAACAAGTGGGGCATCTCCACCACTTCGGACGGCCAGCACGGCGAGACGAACATCAGCGACCGCGCGCGCGCCTTCAACATCCAGGCGAAGACCATCAACGGCAATGATCCGGTGGAGTCCTACCAGGAGCTCCAGGCCGCGATGGAGTACGTGCGCAAGGAGCGCAAGCCCTTCTTCATCGAGGCGCGCGTGTCGCGCCTGTACGGGCACTCGTCCGCGTCCGGCGCCAACTTCGTCAACGAGGAGCAGGACTGCCTGCGCCTGTTCGAGGCGCGGCTGGAGCAGGAGGGCGTCCTGGACCGCAAGCAGATGGACGACGTGCGCAACCGCTACACGGAGGAGCTGGCCGCCGCGGCGCGCACCGTGCGTGACGAGCCGCAGCCCTCGGGCGACTCCATCTGGGAACACATCTACGCGGAGAAGAAATAACCATGGCGAACATGGCACAGGCCATCCGCATGGCCCTGCACTACGCGGAAGAGAACCTGGGCGTCACCGACATCTTCGGCGAGGACGTGGGCGCCCCGCTGGGCGGCGTCTTCACCTGCACGCAGGGCCTGAAGACGGCGTGGAACAGCCCCCTGGACGAGCGCGGCATCATCGGCACGGCCATGGGCCTGGCGATGGCGGGCAACCGCCCCGTCGCGGAGATCCAGTTCTGCGACTACGTCTACAACACCATCGACCTGCTCAAGCTCGCGGGCAACACGCACTGGGCGACGAACGGTGACTGGGCCATGCCCATGGTGGTGCGCACGCCCGTGGGCAGCGGCATCCGCGGGTCGCTGTACCACTCGCATTCCTTCGACGCGACGATGACGCACATCCCGGGCTGGAAGATCGTCATGCCCTCCACGCCGCTGGACGCGTACGGCCTGCTCATCTCCGCCTGCCAGGACCCCAACCCCGTCATGTTCCTGGAGCCCAAGGCGCTCTTGCGCGTGAAGGGCGAGGAGCGCATCCCGGGCGAGCCCGAGGACGACCGCGCGCTGTCGAAGATGATCGACGCGCCGCTGGGGGACCGCTCGCAGTGGAAGCCCCAGTGGCCCACGCTGGAGGCGTTCGCCGTCCCCATTGGCAAGGCCAAGGTGGTGCGCGAGGGCACCCAGGCCACCGTCATCAGCTACGGCCGCACGATGCCCCTGTGCATCAAGGCCGCGGCGCAGCTGGCGGAGGAGGGCCTGAGCGTGGAGGTCATCGACCTGCGCTCGCTCTGGCCGTACGACTGGGAGCTCATCAAGGCCTCCGTCCAGAAGACGGGCCGCGTGCTCTACGTCAACGAGGACACCGAGGTGACGAACTTCGGCGAGCACCTGGTCCGGCGCACCGTGGAGGAGCTGTTCTACTCGCTGCTCGCGCCTCCCCGCCTGGTCGCCGGCAAGTTCATCCCGGGCATCGGCCTGGCGGACGCGCTGGAGATGGCGTCGGTGCCGCAGCAGAACGACATCACCACCGCCCTGCGCAACCTCTGCCGCGAGCAGCCTTAAGGCCGCCCTCATTCCACCGAGCGCGGAAAGTCACACGGGCCGCCGTTCCTCTTTGGAGGCCGGCGGCCCAGTCGTTAGAATCCCAACTTCCGTGTCCCAGCCCATCGTCCGCACCATGACCCCAGCCCCAGACGCCAACGCCTTCCGTATCCGCCGCGCGCGCCGTGGCGACGCAGAGGTCATGGCCCAGCTGCTGCGCGAGCTGGGCTACCCCCAGGGCACCGACCAGCAGACGGTGCACTGGGTCATCAGCCATCCGGAGATTGAAATCTTCGTCGCGGGAGATCCGCAGGACCGCGCGGTGGGCATGGTGTCCTTCTCCCACCGGCCGCAGCTGCGGCTGCGCGGGCGCGTGGCCACCGTGGACGAGCTCGTCGTGTCCGAGGGCTGGCGCCGCCGGGGCGTGGGCCGCGCGCTGCTCGCGCAGGTGGCCCAGCGCGGCAAGGTGCTGAGCGTGAAGCAGCTCCAGCTCATCGCCCCCATCAACGTCACCGACGAGACGCGCGCCTTCTACCGCGCGTGCGGCTACGTGGAGGGTGACTCCGGGGTGTTCCGCCACGCGGAGTACGAGCTGCCCCAGAAGTAGCGGTGGGGGCGGCCGCGAGGGCCCGGCGCTCACGCCCGGGCCGCTTCGCGGTTGAAGCGGTTCAGCGCTTGAAGCTCGCGATGACGCGGCGCAGGCGCTCGTGGTCCTCTTCGCTCACGTCGATGAAGCGCACGCCGATGGCCTCCGCCTCGTCGCGCACCCAGGCGACGATGCCGGTGAGGTGGAACTCCTCGCCGTCCACCACCATGGCCAGCCGCACCTGCGAGCCCACGTCGTAGGACTTGCGCGTGCGCAGACACAGCCCACCAGAGGACAGATTCAGCGAGTAGGCCCGCAGCGCCCGCGCCGCGTCCTCCGCCTGCTCGAAGCGCACCTCGAACCGCGCCGCCACGCGCTCCTCGGCGCGGCGGTTCATGTACGGGTCTGGCTCCACCGGCCCATCCAACTTCGTGTTCATGCGCACCCTGACCCCCTCGGTCCTCGGACCGGAAGTGTCGGCTGGTTTCCAGGCCCGGTTCAAGGGCCCCCGGACGACGGAACGCCTCGTGTAAGTCCCAGGCTACTTCGACGCCAGGAGTTTCCGGATGCGTGCACGTCTCGTGTTGTTGGGTGGAGCCCTGCTGCTGGGGCTGTCGGTGGCGGGCTGCGACGACGAACCCACTGTCCGGCCGCCAACGGATGCGGGCACCACCCTGGATTCCGGGACGGACGCCGGTGATTCCGGGGTTGTCGATGCCGGTGACGGCGGGGGCGGCGGAAGCTCCGACTTCGCCTGCAACGTGGGGAAGCAGGAGGGCTGCGCCGCGGGCCAGGGCTGTCTGTACACGGACCTCGCGGATGGCGGCACGGGCAGCCAGTGCTTCTCGGGCGCGTGCGACGTGGTCCGCCAGGACTGTCCGTCCGGGCAGCGGTGCACCTACGTGGGGCTGGACGGCGGGGGCACGCAGCGCCAGTGCGTCGCGGCGGGCACCGCCCTGGAGGGCGCGGCGTGCACGCTGGCCGAGTCGCCTCCGGGACAGACGTACGACACGTGCGCGGCGGGCCTCTACTGCAAGGACGAGGCGCAGGACGACGGCGGCACCGGGTTCTTCTGCCGCAAGCTGTGCCACGCGACGTCCGACTGCGGCTCCGGCGAGTGCAACACCGTGCTGCGCCTGGCCGGCACGCGGGAGCTGCCGCTGGTGTGCGGCCCGGCCTCCGCGTCGTGCGATGCGTTCGCGCAGGACTGCGAGAGCCCGCTGGGCTGCTACCCGGCCGCCAACGGCCCGGTGTGCGCGGGCCAGGGTTCGCGGGGCGAAGGCGCCGCGTGCGACTTCAGCAACCAGTGTTCACGGGGAAGCACCTGCGTGATGGCCGACGGCAGCGGCACGTGCCGGACGCTGTGCCGCACGCCCGCCGGTTCTCCGGGGTGCGCGGACGGCGTGGCCTGCCGGCCCATCAACAACAACGGCGACGTGGGGGCCTGCGTCCCGTAGGCAAGGGATTGCCCACCGAAGGAAGCGGCCGGCCCGGGGTGGCGCGCGCGCGGGTCCCCCAGGGCCCCGGCCCGCCACCTCCTGGGCCGGGCCCTGCGCCGTCCGTTCCCGGCGCGGGGATGTTCACGGCCTCCCGGGATTGGCGCGCGCCATGAATCCCCGGGTCGCCGCGAAGGCACATCGTGCACATTGTCTTGCGCCGGGAGGTCGTGGGCATGGGTCTGACAAAGGCGCTGCGCTGGGGGTGTTTCGGGGTCCTGGGCCTGCTGGCGGGGTGTGGAGGCATGGACGACGGCCGCGCCCCGGAGGAGGCCTCCGGCCCGGGCCACACGGACGCCCAGGTCACCGCGCCGGCGGATGCCGTGGAGGCCGCGCCCGCGCTGACGCTGCGTGACGGGCACCAGGTGCAGGCCACGCCGCCCGTGGCGCCCCTCCCCTCCCAGTTCCAGCCCGGCTTCCACCAGGCGCTGCGCCTCTCCGGCGGCGTGGGCAGCATCACCACCTACCGGCTGAAGGTGCCGGTGGGGCGCGCGGGCAGCCGGGTGCGCGTCACCTTCCGCTCGGGGGATGGCGGCATGACGCTGCAGCGGGCCACGGTGGCGAAGGCGGGCGCCAACGGCGCGCTGGCGTCCGCGCCGGTGACGCTCACGTTCAACGGCAACGCCGGCTTCACGGCGAACGCCCGCACGCTGGTGACGTCGGATCCGGTCGCCTTCCCGGTGGGGTTCCGCGACGAGCTGGCCCTCTCCTTCGAGGTGAAGGGAGAGGTGGCCCAGAGCATGATCGACGCGTTCCCGGACAGCTGGATGAGGACCGGCGCCTTCGCGACCACGCAGGGGGCGCTGGGCGGCCAGCGGTGGGAGCGCTCCCTGGCGGTGGCCACGGTGGACGTGGAGGGCGCGCCGGGCCGCGCGTTCGTGGCCATTGGCGACAGCATCACCGAGGGCTACATGGACACGTTCAACGACACGCGCAATGCGTGGCCGGCCCTGGTGGAGAAGCAGTTGGGCGTGCCGGTGGTGAACTCGGGCGTGTCCGGACAGGGCTTCTGGGACGCGAACCTCCAGCTGCCGCAGGAGGTGCTCGCGCTCCAGGGCGTCACGGACTGCATCTTGCTCCTGGGCACCAATGACCTGGGCGCCGCCGACATGACGGTGGAGAAGCTGGAGCAGCGGATGACCCAGATTCTGGATCAGCTCCAGCCCATGTGCCGGCTGTGGGTGAGCACGCTGCTGCCCAAGGAGAA
Organism: Corallococcus sp. 4LFB; assembly: GCF_046520365.1. Classification (NCBI taxonomy): domain Bacteria; kingdom Pseudomonadati; phylum Myxococcota; class Myxococcia; order Myxococcales; family Myxococcaceae; genus Corallococcus; species Corallococcus sp. 4LFB. The sequence continues at coordinate 2,794 of NZ_JBKGHJ010000254.1, read as the reverse complement.
GACGAACGAGGGCAGCTACGACGCGGTGAAGGTCCAGCGCCGCGCGTTCAATGAATGGGTCCGCAAGCTGACGCGCGCGGAGGTCATCGACCTGGAAGCGGTGATGCGCCAGCCGGGCAATGCGGACCTCTTCATCGATGGCCTGGAGGTGGACGGCATCCATCCCTCCGCGGAGGGCCACCGCGTCATGGCGGCCGAGGTGGCGCGCGTCCTCCAGGAGAAGGGCGGCCTGTAGCCCCTGCCCGGCTGGAAAGCGTGCGAGGGGTTTGAATAGGCGGGGGCGCCCTGCGTCCCTGCGGTGTTCCCGTCTTCCCTCTTCTCCGGAGCTCCCCCGTGCGTGCCCACCCCGCCGCCCTCGTCATCGCCTGCCTCGCCCTGCCCTCCCTCGCGTCCGCGTCCGCGCTGCGCTGCGACAACAAGATCGTCTCCGAGGGCGCCTCCAAGACGGACGCGCTGGCCAAGTGCGGCGAGCCGGTTTCGCGGGAGAGCCGCACGGAGTACGTGACCCGGAAGGTCAAGGCCAAGACGCCCTCCGAGGAGGACTCCACGGAGGTGACCTCCTCCACCACCGTGGAGGAGTGGACCTACAACTTCGGGCCCCACCGGCTCCTCCAGGTGGCCATCTTCCGCGACGGCCGCCTCGTGGACGTGCGCAGCGGCTCCTACGGCTACTGACGGACTCCGGAAGGCCGTCGGCGGGCCTCCGTCATGCGGGGGCGCGGCGGACTCCAGCAGGCCGTGCTTCTGGAGCAGCGCGGCCAGCGCGGGGGGCGCGAGCATCCAGTCCTCGCGCGTGGGCACCCAGCGCACGGGGGCCCCGGCGGCGGCGAGCCGCGCGTTCACCTCCGCGATCATCGGCGCGAAGGTGGGCTGGGGCACGTCCCAGCTCCCCACGCCCGCCTGGACCTCCACGGCGCCGGGCTCCACGCGCACCGCGGGCTGGCCCTGCACCGGCTGGATGGCGAAGCCCGGCAGGTACGGCTGCATGGCGGCGGAGAGCCGCTCCAGCAGCGTCGGGTCCTCGAAGGGGTGGGCGCCCTCCAGGTCGAAGAAGGTGGGCAGCTGCGCCTGGAGCTCGTCGCGCAGCGGGTCCTCCTTGCTGTCGCGCCAGGCGTGCTCGGCCAGGACGCGGGCCTCGTGGGGGATGCGGATCTCCCAGCGCTCCAGGAGCGCGAGCAGCTCCGCCACGCGCTCCACCTCCGCCCACGGCGGCTCCACGCGCGTGAGCCAGGCCACCTCCGCCACCGTCTGCCCCCGGCGAAGGCCCGTCACCCGGTCCCCCTTGCGCAGCTGGAAGGGCGGCGCCTGGGTGAACTCCGGATCCGGATAGAGGGCGGTGTGCAGCAACCCCGTCCCCGCTTCCGGGCGCACGCGCGCGAAGCCGTGCCTGGGGTTGATCTCCTCCACGACGAACGTCTCCTGGGCCATGGTCTCTTCTCTAACCGGTGTTCCGCATGCCCGCAGCGATGCCGTTGAGCGCCAGCAGGAGCGGCCGGTCGCACTCCGCGTCCCCGTCGCGCTTGCGCTTGAGCAGCTCCACCTGGAGGAAGGACATGGGGTCCACGTAGGGGTTTCTCAGCGCGATGCTCCGCTGCAGCTGCGGGTTGTTGTCCAGGAGCTTCGCCTCCCCGGTGAGCGACTTCACCGCGCGGCGCGTGCGTGAGTGCTCCTGCTGGATGCGCAGCCACAGGGGCCGCGTGGACGCGGGGGCCAGCTTCGCGTACCGCGCCGCGATGGCCATGTCCGTCTTGGCCAGCACCATGGTCACGTTGTCGATGACCGTGTGGAAGAAGGGCCACTCCTTGTACATGCGCTGCAAGAGCGCCGCGCCCTCCGGCGTGGCCGCGTACGCCTCCAGCGCGCTGCCCACGCCGTACCAGGCCGGGAGGATGGCGCGCGTCTGCGTCCAGGCGAAGCTCCAGGGGATGGCGCGCAGCGTGTCCAGCCCGCCCGCCTTGCGCTTGCTGGGGCGCGAGCCGATGGGCAGCGCGGCGATCTCCTCCACCGGCGTGCCCGTCATGAAGAACTCCACGAAGCGCGGGTCCTCCCAGACGAGCCCGCGGTACGCCTTGCGCCCCTCCTCCGCCAGCACGTCGAAGGCGGCGCGGAAGGCGGACTCGTCCTCCGGGGACGGGCGCGGCTGCGCGTCCAGCGTGTGCAGGAGCACGCCGCCCACCACCAGCTCCAGCGTGCGCTGGGTGAGCTCCGGGCGCGCGTACTTGTGGTCCATCGCCTCGCCCTGTTCGGTGGCCTTGTAGGCCCCGGCCACCGTGCCCGGCGGCAGCGCGAGGATGGCCGTCTGGGCGGGGCCGCCGCCGCGCGCCACCGTCTCCCCCCGGCCGTGGAACAGGCGCAGGGGCACGTCGTGCTCGTCCGCCACGTGGGTGAGCGCCACCTGGGCGCGGTACAGCGCGGCGGCCGCGGCCAGCAGCCCCACCTCCTTGCCGGAGTCGCTGTAGCCCACCATCACCTCCTGCACGCCCCGGCCCTTCAGGTGCTGGCGGTACTCCGGGTGCGCGAAGAGCTGGCGCAGCACCTCCGGCCCGCCGTCCAGCGCGCCCAGCTGCTCGAAGAGGGGCGCCACGTCCACGGTGGCGCACTGCCGCGCCGGGTCCCAGAGGCCCGCGTGCTTCAGGCACCGGAAGGCCGCCAGCACGTCGTCCGCCGTGGAGGCCATGGAGAGGATGAGCGTGCGGCAGACGGACTCGCCGCCCTCGTCCTGGCCCTCGCGCAGCCGGGCCAGCACCTCCAGGAGCCGCTTGCCGCCCTCGGTGGGGGCCGGCCCGCCGTCGAA
>NZ_JBKGHJ010000253.1:0-12247 GCF_046520365.1 Corallococcus sp. 4LFB | reverse complement strand
GGCCCCGGCCGTCGTTCCCGCGGTCCCGCTGCCTCCCGTGCCCGGAGCGAAGCGCGGCGGGGACACCGGGGCCACCGCCGCCGGGAACGCCGTGGGCGCCACCGGCGTCAGCGACGCTAGCGACGCGGGCAGATCCCCCGTCACCGGCACCACCGCCACGGACGGCACTCGCGTCCCGTCCACGTTGATGGCGACGTTGTCGAAGACGAACTGGATGAACCCGCGCGGCTCCACCTGCGGCGGCAGGTTCCACGCCACGACCACCACCTCCGCGTCCCCCGGCCGCGCTTCACGCAAGAGCCGCTTCGTGTCGTCATCCGAGTACGTGCCCGCGTCCAGCGCCGCCGCATGAATCAACGCCGAGTCCGTCACCAGCGTCCCGTTGCGCCACACGCTGCCAATGCCCCAGACGGCCATCGCCGCGTGCGCGCGCGTCGTGGCCCGCCAGCCAATGCCTGTTTCACCGTAGAGGGGCGTGCCCATCAGCACGCCGCCCTCAATCAGGTGCGGCGGCGCTGGAGGGAGCGGCCCGGCGGCGCCCGCGACATGGCCTGCCTGGGCGGGAAGCCCGTCTGCGTGAGCTCCACGCGGTAGTCCACGCCGCCAATGCGCAGGCTCGCGGAGAGCCGCGCCTTGTCGCCAAAGGTCGCGTTCGCCAGGCCGACCCGGTCCTGCACGGAGAAGGACACCTGCCCCGTGCCCCGCTCGGTCAGGTCACTGTACGGCAGCGAACCCTGGAAGTAGTACCCGTCCGACTGCTCGGTCCTCGCGCTGGCCTCCCGGCCCTCGAACGTGAACCCGTCGCCCCCTGGCGCCGCCGCCAGGAACCCGGACAGCAAGATGCTCGTGATTGGACCCGCCATCGACGCTGCCTCCCTTGAAGTTGAAGGTAGGCAGCGGAGCGGGCCGTGGCACGCCCCGGGACTAAATCAGACCGCGGGCGCGGCGGATCTGCTCGACCGTCTTGTTGTACTCGATGTCGAAGGCGCTCGTGCCCTCCTGCAGGTGCTTCAGCCGCGAGCGGGCCTCCTTGTCGATCTCGTCGTCGACGTCCAGGTGCTTCTTCATGCCCTGGAACATCTTCTGACGCAGCACGTTGTCGGGGGAGTAGACCTCCTCGACGTTCCGGCTGATGAGGAGGAACTCAATCATCTGGTTGATGACGTACTCGATGCCCTCGTCCCCCATCTTGAAGCCGCGCACGTCCGCCATCTCGCGCTTCACCTGGTTGAACTTGGAGTAGTCATATCCCCGACGCTCCAGGGCCTCGCGCGTCGCCTGGTTCACACGCTCTTCGTTGGCGAGGTACTCGCGCATGATGGCGGAGAGATCCATCTCGGCGTCGGCCACGCGCATCGGCTCCACCTCGATGTCCCCGTCCTGCATGAGCTGCTGAATGGCCTCGCGCGAGATGATCGGGATCACCTTCGGATACAGCCTCATGTCGGTCCCTCGTCCTCTTCAAACGTGCTCGGATCTTCAACCGCTATAAATCAGCGCCGAGCATGGTCGCAATGAAAAACCCTAGGAACGTCGCGGGTTCCAGCGGCCAGTCCCCCCGGCGTCCGAAGCGGAACTTAATCATGCCGCACCGGGTGGCGACCCTCCATCCGCTTTTTCGTGCACGGGTTCGGAAGCGTCATCCAGGGACGCCTCGCGCACGGGGTCCTCGGTGTCGTCCTCGGGGTCGCCATGCAGGCCCGCGTGGACGCGCTCGGCCATCGCCGGGCCCACGACCTCCGCCAGCTCCTCGATGCTGGCATCCCCCACCCGCTTGAGAGAACCGAAGTGGCGCAGCAACATCTTCCGCCGGCCTTCGCCCACGCCGGGAATGTCCTCCAGCGCGGAGCGCATGGCGCTCTTGCGCATGGACTTGCCCTGGAAGGTGATGGCGAAGCGGTGGGCTTCATCCCGCATGCGCGTGAGCATGAACATCTCCGCCGAGTTCTGGGGCAGGACGATGGGGTCCTTGCGGCCCAGCACGAAGACGCGCTCGGGGCTCTTCGCGCTCTCCGCGTCGCGGTCGAAGACGTCCTGATCCCGGCTCTTGGCCAGGCCCACCACGTCCACGCCCTCCACGCCCAGGTCCTTCATGGCCGCGTGGGCGCTGGCGAGCTGGCCCTTGCCGCCGTCGATGACGAGCAGGTCCGGCAGGTCCCCGTCCTCCAGGCCGCGCCTGAGCCGCCGGGTGATGACCTCGTACATGCTGGCGAAGTCGTCCTGCTTGTCCACCGTCTTGATCTTGTACTTGCGGTAGCGCGACTTGTCCGTCTCGCCGTCCGTCACGGCCACCTGCGACGCGACGATGGAGGAGCTCTGGAAGTGCGAGATGTCGTAGCACTCCATGCGGCGCGGGAAGTTGCGCAGGCCCAGCTTGGACTGGAGCCGTGACAGCACCGTGTCCGTTTCATCCTTGGTGCGCTTGCGCTCCACGAAGGCCTGCTCCGCGTTCTTCACCGCCATGTTCACCAGCTCATGCTTCTCCCCGCGCTTGGGGACGAAGACGCGCACGCGCTCGCCCTTGCGCTCCGTGAGCAGGGCCTCCAGGCCGTCGGTGCCGTCGCCGGGCTCCAGGGGCAGCAGCACCTCCTCCGGCACGAAGCCGCCCTGGTCGTAGTAGAGGTTCACGAACGAGGCGAGCAGCTCGTCGTCCGGGAACTCCTGGCTGCCGAAGGGGAAGGCCTGGCCGCCGTTGAGCCGGCCCTGCCGCACGTGCAGCACGTAGAACAGGATGCGGTCGCCCTCGCGATACAGGGCGAAGACGTCCTGGTCCTTGAAGTCGGTGGTGGCCACCTTCTGGCGCTCCAGGCTGCGCTCGATGGCGAGCAGCTGGTCGCGGACGCGCGCGGCCTCCTCGAACTTCAGCTCCACCGCCGCGCGCTTCATGCGCAGGCGCAAGCCCTCGATGAGCTGCCCCGCCTTGCCCTCCAGGAACATGGCCACTTCGTCCACGCTCTTGCGGTAGTCCTCCGGGGACACCGGGTGGACGCACGGCGCCGGACACCGTCCGATTTGATACAGCAGGCACGGCCGCTTGCGGTTGGCCAGCACGTGGTCCGTGCAGGTGCGCAGGCGGAAGAAGCGGTTGATGAGGCGCAGCGTTTCGCGGATGGCGCCCGCGCTGGAGTACGGGCCGAAGTAGCGCGCGCCGTCCTTCTCGTACTTGCGCACCACCTCCAGCCGGGGGAACGGCTGGGTGCGGTCCAGGCGCAGGGAGATGAACTGCTTGTCGTCCTTGAGCAGGACGTTGAAGCGCGGCTTGTGCTTCTTGATCAGCTCGTTCTCAAGAAGGAGGGCCTCCTTCTCGTTGTGGACGAGCACCGTCTCCAGGTCGCCCAGCATCGTGTCCAGCAGGGACACGAAGACGCGGGTGTCGCCGGAGCGGTTGAAGTAGCTGCGCACGCGGCTGCGCAGGTTCACGGCCTTGCCCACGTAGATGATGGTCCCGCGCTTGTCCTTCATCAGGTACACGCCGGGCTCGGTGGGCAGCGCGTCCAGCTTCTCCTGCAGCCGGATGTCCATGGCGGGTCCTAGTTCTTGCGCGACCGCGAACGGCCGGGCGCCCCCGAGGAACCGCTACCCGACGACGCCGACGGACGCCCGCGTCCCCGCCCCTTCTTCGGGGTGGTGCCGGGCTGATCCACCGCCTTGGGCGGCGCGCGCAAGAGCGAACGCGAGGCGGGCTTGAGCCCCAGGTCCATGTCCTTGAGCAGCTGGACGCGGTCGCGGAACTCGGCGGCCTTCTCGAACTGCATCTCGTCCGCGGCCTTGAGCATGTCGGCGCTGAACTCCGCGATGAGGCGTTTGATCTCCTTGGGCTCCAGGAGGTCGTTCTCCCCTTCCGCCGCCATGGGCAGCGCGCCCGCGCCCGCGTCGTAGTCCGGGATGTTCTGCGTGAAGTCGGTGATGTTGCTCTTCACCGAGCGCGGCGTGATGCCGTGCTCCAGGTTGTACGCGCGCTGGATGTCGCGGCGGCGGGTGGTCTCCTCCATGGCGCGCTTCATGGAGTCGGTCATCTGGTCCGAATACATGATGACGCGTCCGTTCACGTTGCGCGCCGCGCGGCCAATGGTCTGGATGAGCGACACGTGGCTGCGCAGGAAGCCTTCCTTGTCGGCGTCCAGGATGGCCACGAGCGACACCTCCGGGATGTCCAGGCCCTCGCGCAAGAGGTTGATGCCCACGAGCACGTCGAACTCGCCCCGGCGCAGGTCGCGGATGATGGCCATGCGCTGGATGGCGTCGATGTCCGAGTGCAGGTAGCGCACCTTCACGCCCACGTCGCTGTAGTACTCGGTGAGGTCCTCCGCCATGCGCTTGGTGAGCGTCGTCACCAGCACGCGCTCGTTGCGCGACACGCGCACGCGGACCTCTTCCAGCAGGTCGTCCACCTGGTTGCCCGCGGGGCGCGTCTCCACCTCCGGGTCGGTGAGGCCGGTGGGGCGGATGATCTGCTCCACCACCACGCCCTTGGACTTCTGCAGTTCGTACTCGGCGGGGGTCGCGGAGACGAAGACGACCTGCTTCACCATCTCCTCGAACTCCACGAACTTCAGCGGGCGGTTGTCCAGCGCGCTGGGCATGCGGAAGCCGAAGTTGACCAGCGTCTCCTTGCGGGCGCGGTCGCCGCGGTACATGGCGCCAATCTGGGACACCGTCTGGTGGCTCTCGTCGATGAGGACCAGCATGTCGCGCGGGAAGTAGTCGATGAGGCACGGGGCCGCTTCCCCCGGCGCGCGCCCGGTGAAGTGGCGCGAGTAGTTCTCGATGCCGTTGCAGTAGCCGACCTGTTCGATCATCTCCAGGTCGAACATGGTGCGCTGCTCCAGCCGCTGCGCCTCCAGCAGCTTGCCCTCCGCCTTGAACTTCTGGAGCTGTTCGGCCAGCTCCTCGCGGATGGTGCGCATGGCGTTCTGGCGCGCGTCCGCGCCGGCGACGTAATGGCTGGCGGGGAAGATGACGATCTTCTCCAGCTGGCCCAGCGTCTGGCCGCGCAGCGGGTCGAACTCGGTGATGCGCTCCACCTCGTCGCCGAAGAAGCTGACGCGCACGGCGCGCTCCTCTTCGTACGCGGGGAACACCTCCACGGTGTCGCCGCGGGCGCGGAAGGTGCCGCGGTGGAAGTCCAGGTCGTTGCGCTCGTACTGGGCCTCCACCAGCTTGCGCATGAAGCCGTCGCGGCCCATGTCCTCGCCCACGGTGGCGCGGATGGCCAGGTCCACGTAGCTGCGCGCCGCGCCCAGGCCGTAGATGCAGGACACGCTGGCCACGATGATGACGTCGTTGCGGGTGCGCAGGCTGTGCGTCGCCGAGTGGCGCATCCGTTCGATGTTGTCGTTGATGGACGAGTCCTTCTCGATGAAGGTGTCCGTCGACGGGACGTAGGCCTCGGGCTGGTAGTAGTCGTAGTACGAGACGAAGTACTCGACGGCGTTGTTCGGGAAGAGCGCCTTGAACTCGCCGTAAAGCTGCGCCGCCAGCGTCTTGTTGTGCGCGATGACCAGCGCGGGCCGGTTCACGTTGGCGATGAGGTTCGCCATCGTGAACGTCTTGCCTGAGCCGGTGACGCCCAGGAGGGTCTGGTAGCGGTCGCCGCGAAGCAGGCCCTCGGTCAACTCCCCGATGGCCCTCGGCTGGTCACCTTGCGGCTTGTGCTCACTGACGAGTTCGAACTCCGGCATAGAGGACAGATCTAACATCCCCGCTGCCTGTGTACTGAACCTTCGTGCACGTCCGTCCGGCAAAGGACGGGGCGCCCTCCTACTTCGCGGGCGGGGCCTTCAGCGCCTCCAGGGACTTCAGGCGGGCGGCCTCGAACTCGTCCCCCTTGTTCCACGCCGGCATCTCCGCGGCCTTCGCCACCTGGGCGCCCACCAGGAAGAACAGCCGGGTGTCCTCCACGGCGCCGGACAGGTCCCACTCCGGGCGGACCTCGTCGGAGGGCTGGTGGTAGTGCTTCGCCTCCCACTGGCCGCGCTGCGCCTTGCCCCACCCCTCCGGCCGGCCGATGAAGTCCATGCCGCTGCCGAAGTAGGCGGCCGGGATGCCCTGGCGCGCGAAGTTGAATTGATCCGACCGGTAGAAGAAGCCGCGGTCGGAGAGCTGATCCGCCTTCACCGTGCGCCCCTGCGTCTTCGCCATCGCGGTGACGAAGCCGTCCAGCGAGGACTTGCCCAGGCCGATGACGGTGATGTCGCGGGTGCGGCCGAGCACGTTGCCGCCGTCCACGTTGATGTTCGCGGCGATGCGGCCCGGGAGCACCGGCGGATGCGCCGCGAGGTACGCGGAGCCCAGCAGGCCGTACTCCTCCGCGGCCACCGCGGCGAAGAGGATGGAGCGGCGCGGGGCCGTGGGCAGCGCGGTGAAGGCACGGGCCACGGACAGCATCGCGGCCACGCCCGCCGCGTTGTCCAGCGCGCCGTTGTAGATGACGTCCTCTCCGGGCTTGCCGTCGTCCTTCTTGCCCAGGTGATCATGGTGCGCGCTGTAGAGCACCACCTGCTTCGCCAGCGTGGGGTCGCTGCCGGGCAGGAGGCCCAGCACGTTCGCGGTGGGCCGGCGGCGCACCTCGTTGGTGAGGCTCACGGACAGCGTCACGCCCAGCGGCACCGGGCGGAAGTCGCGCTTCCGCGCGGCGGCGCGCAGCGCGTCCAGGTCCTGCCCCGCGAGCTTCATCACCTGCTTCGTGGCGTCCTCGGTGGTCCACGCCTTCACCTGGAGGCGCGGCGCGTCCCCGGCGGGCAGCTCGAACTGCTCGCCGGTCCACGACGTGCGCACCACCTGCCACGGGTAGCCCGCGCTGGGCGTGGTGTGAATGATGATGGCGCCCGCCGCGCCCGTCTTCGCCGCCTGCTCGTATTTGTAGTCCCAGCGGCCGTACCAGAGGCGCGCCTTGCCGGCGAAGAGGCGCGGGTCGTCCTCCGGATCATTGTTGAGGATGACCAGCGTCTTGCCCTTGAGGTCCGCGCCCTTGAAGTCGTCCCACTGGTACTCCGGCGCGACGATGCCGTAGCCCACGAACACCAGCTCGGACGCGTCCAGCTTCGCCGCCGGGGCCTGCACGCCGGACACGGCGATGAAGTCCTCGCGCGGCTGGAGCTCCACGCGGCCCGCCTTCGCCTGGAAGGTCATGGGGCCGGGGTGGCTGTTGATGCCCATGAGGTCGAAGCGCTGGAAGTAGCCCCCGCCCTCCGCGCCCGGCTTGAGGCCCAGGCCCTCGAACTGCGTGGCGATGTACTCCTGCGCCAGCGCGTCACCGCGCGTGCCGGGGCCGCGGCCCTCCAGGAGGTCGCTCGCCAGGAAGCGCACGTGCGCGCGCAGCAGGTCCGCGGTGATGGCCTGTTCGGCCGTCTTCTCCTGCGGCGTGACGGTGGGCGCGCCCGCCGCGAGGACGGACGCCGAGCACAGCGAAACGAACAGCGCGGGGAGGAGCCTCATGGCCCCGTGCGTAGCATGGCCGCACGGGGCCCCCAGCGGGTTTTCAGGCGGTGGGCGCCGCCACCTTCCAGGAGGTGCCAGCAGGCGTGTCCATGATGTCCACGCCCAGGGCCTTGAGGGCCCCGCGCACCTCGTCCGCCTTCGCGAAGTCCTTCGCGGCGCGCGCGGCGGTCCGCTCGGAGAGCAGCCGCTCCACCTCCGCCACGTCGATGCCGCGCTCGCGCACCGCCCGGTCCCGGCGGCGCAGCAGCCACGCGCCCGGGTCGTCCTCGAAGACGCCCAGGACGCGGGACATCTCGCGCACCTGTTCGCGCAGCGCCTGGAGCGTGCGGCCCACCAGCGGCTTGTCCTTCACGGGCGGCTTGTCGGTGAGCTCGTTCATCAGGCCGAACAGGCCCGACAGCGCGCCCAGCGCGCCCGCGGTGTTGAAGTCGTCGTCCATGGCGGACTCGAACTCCGTGAGGAAGCGCGCGGGGTCGCCGTGCAGGGGGCCCTTGCCGAAGTCCTTGCCCGCCACGCGCTCGTCCACCTTGCGCAGCGTTTCGTAGAAGTACTCCATGCGCCCTTCAGCGTCCTGGAGCGACTTCTCACCGAAGGTGAGCGGGTGGCGGTAGTGCGTGGAGAGGAAGAAGAAGCGCAGGGCCTCCGCGTCCACCTTGGCGAGCGCGTCGCGCAGGCGCACCACGTTGCCCAGCGACTTGGACATCTTCGCGCCTTCCAGGTCCAGGAAGCCGCAGTGCATCCAGTACTTCGCCATCGTCTGGCCGGTGGCGGACTCGCTCTGGGCGATTTCGTTCTCGTGGTGGGGGAAGATGAGGTCCAACGCCCCGCCGTGGATGTCGAACGTGCGGCCCAGGAACTTCTCGCTCATCGCGGAGCACTCGATGTGCCAGCCCGGCCGGCCCTTGCCCCAGGGGCTGTCCCACGAGGGCTCCCCGGGCTTCGCCGCCTTCCACAGCGCGAAGTCCAGCGGCTGGCGCTTGAGCTCGCCGGGCTGCACGCGCTCGCCCTGGCACAGGTCGTCCAGGTTGCGCTTGGACAGCTTCGCGTAGTCCTCGTCCTTGTCGACGGCGAAGTACACGTCGCCCTTCGCCTCGTAGGCGTAGCCCTTGTCCACGAGCGTCTGGATGATGGCGACGATCTCCGGGATCGTCTCGCTCACGCGCGGGGACACGTCCGGCTCGCGCAGGTGCAGCGCGTGGACGTCCTCGCGGAAGGCCTCCACGAAGCGCGAGGCCAGCGCCACGGGCTCCTCACCCGTCTCGTGCGCGGCCTTGATGATCTTGTCGTCGACGTCCGTGTAGTTGCGCACGTACGTCACCTTGAAGCCCCGGTAGCGCAGGTAGCGGACCACCACGTCGAACGACGTGAAGGTGCGCGCGTTCCCGATATGGATGTAGCTGTAGACCGTGGGCCCACAGACATAGACCTTCACCTCGCCGGGCACGAGCGGCTCCAGCGGCTCCTTCTGCATGGACATCGTGTTGAAGAGCCGGATGGATGGGGGGGCCACGGTGGAAGGTCCTCCTTTGGGAACAGGGCGGGCGCGGCACTTGCGCAACGCGATACACACTCTAGGATCCCGGGTCCCACACAGGCCAGCACTTGGCGTTGGAAGCGTCGGATAGGGAGAATCGCCGCATGGCTCCGCCGAATCCGAAGCGTCCGCCGCGTCCTCCCCGCCCTCCCGGGCAGCAGGCGTCTTCGGACGACCCGGAGGAGCTGCCCTTCGACGACGACGAGGTTTCGCCCCTCCAAGCGGATGATCCGCGCCCGCAGCGCGTGCCCCAGTATCCGGCGGGCCCCCGGAGGGTGAAGCGGCGCGGGCCGGGCGAGCGGACGAAGTCCGACCGGGAGCTGTCGCCCCGGTACGACTGGGCGAAGGAGTACTCGGATCCGGGCGTGACGCCCGCGTTCGTGTACGTGGAGCGCGGGCCGGGCGCGGGCCAGCTCGTGCCCCTGCACCAGGGCTCCATCACGCTGGGCCGGTCGTCCACGTCGGACCTGCGGCTCCAGCACGCGTCCATCAGCCGGCGCCATGCGCAGCTGACCCGGCGGGGCAACGTCTTCACCGTGCGCGACCTGGGCAGCCAGAACGGCACGTTCGTCAACCGCCTGCGCATCAAGGGCGAGGTGGAGATCCGGCCTGGAGACGAGCTGAGCCTGGGCAATGCGACGTTGCGGCTTCGCGGTTCGGGGGCCGGGCCGGCGGTGAGCCGGACGTCGCTGGATCCGCTGCGGCCTCGCACGGCGAAGCGTCCGCTGAACGGCGTGGCGGTGGCGGTGGCGGCGGCCGTGGTGGGCTCCGCGGTGGCTGCGTTGATCAGCGTGGTGGCCATGCGGATGACGGACCGGGCTCCCTCGCGGACCCCGGCGGAAGGCGCGCCGAGCAAGCCCCCCGCGACTCCGGCCGCCCCCGCGAACGACGCTCGCGACACCGGGGCGGAGACGCCCGAGAAGGAGGCCCATGCCGTGGAGGCGGAGGCTCCCGCGAAGGAGGCCCGTGCCGTGGAGGCGGAGGCTTCCGCGAAGGCCTCGGACGTCGGCGCCGGGGAGGCCACCGCGCTGAGCGCGACGGACGTTGCCCGTGGGATGCACGAGCACACCGTGTCGGGTGCGGGTGAAGGGACGACGCCCAGCGCGGTGGACGTCGCTCGCGGCATGCATGCGAGCACGGGGGCCGCGAAGGTCGTCAGCGCTTCGGATATCGCGCGAGGGACGCACTCGGGACAGGCTTCTGCCGGTGCCGTGGAGAGTGCTCCAGGCATGCATGCGAGCACGGGGGCCTCGAAGACGAGCGAACCGCGTGCGAGCCAGGTCGTCGCCGCATCCGGGCGGAAGGCCCTTCCCTCCGCCGAACCGTCGGGGTCTCCGGATGAGCGCCAGCGCGCGGACATCCTCTCCCGCTACGAGTCCGGGGATGTCACCGGGGCCCTGGCTCAAGCGAAGCGCGCGAACCTCACGCCCCTGGTGCAGCAACTCACCCGCTTCCAGGTCGCCGAATCCACCGCTCGGGCCGCCCTGTCGCGGCAGGACCGTCCCCGGGCGCTCGATGCGCTCGGCGTCGCCGTTCGGTTGGACCAGGAGCTGTCCCACGGCTGGAGCCGGCAGGGGGCCGGGCTTCGCCGCCAGCTCGCCGGGCTGTACGTGCGCAACGGCCAGGACGCCGCCAGGGCCCAGCGCTTCGCCGACGCCCGCGCGGCCTTCACCGCGGCCCTCCAGTACGACGCCGACAACGCCGAGGCCCGTGCACAGCTGGCCGCGCTTGCAGTTCAGGCGCCTTGATCAGCCCTGGCGCGCCGCCCCCGAGCCAGTCACGCCCAACTGGTCCGACAGTCGGACCAGTTCATTCAGGAGTGGCCCGAGAGGCCGGGCTGCCCAACTGGTCCGACTGTCGGACCCGTTCTTCAGGGCTCGGCCGCGGGAGGCGTGGCTGCCGGACGCTGAAAACACGACGCCCCGGATTCCATCGAGGGAACCCGGGGCGCGAGGTGCGAACGCGGCGGCCTGGGGCCGCGCGTCATGCGGGGACTCAGGCGAGGTTGAAGATCTTCTTCAGGTCGGACTCGACCTCTTCCTCGGAACAATCCTTGGCCAGCGACAGCTCCTTGATCAGCAGCGAGCGGGCCGTGTCGAGCATCTTGCGCTCGCCGAACGACAGGTCCTTGTCGCCCTTGAGCAGGTACAGGTCGCGGAGCACCTCGGCGATCTCGAAGACGGAACCCGTCTTGATCTTCTCCATGTACTCGCGGTACCGGCGGTTCCACGTGGTGGAGTCGACGGAGATGTCCTTCTCGCGGAGGATGGAATAGACCTGCTTGACGTCCTCCTCGCTGATGATCTCCCGAAGGCCGACCGAACCGACCTTGTTGATGGGGATCATGATCCGCATCCCGTTCTCCAGGATGCGCAGCACGTAGAACGACTGGCGCTGCCCGGCGACCTCGGTGTGCTCGATGCCCATCACCTCACCGACGCCCTGGCCCGGATAAACCGCCTTGTCACCAGTCTTGAAGCTGGTCTGCACTAAATGCCTCCTTGGAGAAAGCTTCGACCCCGGCCTTCACGCCAGCCACTACTACCACAAACCACATCCACGGGCAACGAAATCGCCTTGACCACCCGATGACAGCCGCACTACGGTGTCCGGTTTTGTGTGCGGTGTCGCTCGGTGTGTGAGCGCCGCGTGACGGACTGGGCGGTGGGTGGGGGTGGGTGTTGGTTCGTTATGCGTGGCGCGACCTGGGTACGCGTCCGTTGTTCTTTCCAGCGCTGAGCCTCTTGCTCGGCGCCCTCTGGGCAACCGGAACAGAGAGCTCCGCCGGGGTATTTCTCCTCTGCGCGCTTTGCCTGGGACTGTTCGGAATGGCGCTCGGCCTGCGGCCTGGGGCGCATCTGGCGGTGCTGGGCGCGCTGGCCCTGACGGGCGCCGGGCTTTCCAGTCTCGAGGCCCGCGTCGAGGTGCCGCCTTCGTTGAGGGACGGGGGCAGCGCGGTCCTCGAAGGAGAGCTGGAGCGAGTGGAGCGCTTCGACGGCGCCCTCCGCCTGCGGCTCATGGTGTCCCGTGCCGGGCTCCTTCCAGAGCCGCCAGCGGCCGCCCGCTTCCGTGCCAGCCTTTCCGGGCGCGGTGAGAACCTGGAATTGCAACCCGGGCAGCGCGTGCGGGTGGAGGCCCGGCTCGTGCCGGACGCGCCTCCGTCCAACCCGGGCGAGCGGGACTTCGCGTCGGCGCGGCGGCGGCAGGGCGTGGCCTTCACGGGAGGGTTCGTGCCGGGACGGGTGCTGGCGCTCTCCCCTGCCCCTTCGTGGC
>NZ_JBKGHJ010000252.1:0-12257 GCF_046520365.1 Corallococcus sp. 4LFB | reverse complement strand
GGCTCCGACTTCACCGTGCGCCTGCCCCGGGGCCTCCCGCTCTCCGCGGGCCCCACGCCGGCCCCGCCAGGGCCCGCGCCCACCAGCGGCGGCTCCGAGTACACCGCGTCGTGACGCGGAGGCCTCAGGGCACCGCGGGCACGCCGCCGCGCAGCATGAAGAACACCACCACGCCCGTCACCGACACGTAGAGCCAGATGGGCGCCAGCCACCGCGTCACCTTGCGGTGCCGGGCGAACTGCTGCCGCCAGGAGAAGTAGAAGGCCACCAGCGCCAGCGGCAGCACCGGCATGGACAGCAGCACGTGGCTGGCCAGCAGCGTCAGGTACAGCGCGCGCAAGTCCCCCACGTAGCGCGTGTCCCCGTGCACGAAGTGGTAGGCGAGGTAGCCCACCAGGAACAGCGCGGACGCGAGGAACGCGCTCACCATCAGGTTCTGGTGCACCCGCCGCGCGCCGCGCTTGATGGCCACCCACCCGCCCAAGAGCAGCGCCGCCGCCGTCGCGTTGAGCCCCGCGTTCACCGCCGGCATGAAGCGCAGGTCCACGCCCATCCCCGCGCCGCCGCGCCGGATGAGCAGCAGCCACGCCAGCAGCGCCAGCGCGCCGGCGGACACCACGCCAATCGCGATGAAGAAGGAGCGGTCGCGGGTGGACGAGGACGACGGGGACAGCCCGGTGGCGGCGTTGGACATGCCCCCCTTGTGGCCCGCGTCAGGCCCGGCTTGCAACAGCGCCTCAGAGCGCGGGCCTACATGGACCGATATGTCGGTTGAATGGAATCGGTTAGGTCGGCTGGATTACAAACCGGAAATCCCCTCATACTCTCCGGCACTGCGTCACCCCCGACCCCCCCCTCTCGGAGGTTCCCCGTGTTCAGCGTGCGTTGCCTTGCCCCCCTGGCGAGCGCCGCCCTCCTGCTCGCCCTGCCCGCGGCCGCTGAAGAAGCGGTGTGCGCGCCCGTGGCGAAGGTTCCCTTGGAGCGGCACCTGCGTCAGCTTTCCCTCGACTTGCTGGGACGTCCTCCGACGATGGAGGAGTACAAGGCGTTCCAGGCCAAGGGCTCCGTCACGGCGGACGACGTCCGCAAGATGATGAAGGACGAGTCCTTCTACGCGCGGATGCGCGAGTTCCACCGCGCCCTCTTGCGCGCCAACATCAACGGCAGCGTGCAGGGCAACGGCGACTACCGCGTGTCCGGCACGCCGCTGAGCTTCGCCAGCAACAACTCCAACAGCCTGCGCGGCGGCCAGGGCCAGCGCTGTGACGGGGAGATTGCCCAGGACAGCTGCAAGGCGAACCCGCAGGACGCGCACCAGGACAACTCCACGCCGCCCGCCTGCCGCGACGCGCAGGGCGTGCCGCTGCCGGTCAGCTACGACTACGACACGAACTACTACCAGTGCCGCCCGCTGGACGTGAACTCCACGGAGCCGGAGCTGAAGTTCGCGGACTGCAACGCGCTGAAGGCCCACGCGACGTACGGCAAGTACGTGAACTTCTGCGACAACCGCTACAACAGCACCGCGGGCAGGTCCGTGGGCTACCTCTGCCTGCCGGACCCGAACAAGAACACCACCAACGTGCTGGTGGCGTCGCCGGCCACGGGCGTCATCACCGCCTGGGTGCAGCCGCCGGGGGGGACCGGCAGCCTGACGCTGGAGCGCTGCGGGTTCGACATCTCCACGGCCCGGGAGGGCGTCTGGGCGGCGCAGCGCGGCTGCGTGCAGCGCGAGGGCTACGTCACCACCACGGTGCAGCCCTACTGGTCCACCACCACGGAGCCGCTGAAGGTGTGCGCGGTGGAGGCGCAGGACCGGCCGACGAACCCGTACACCGGCGAGTCCTGTGAGACGGCGCGCTTCAACCGCGACCGCAGCTGCGGCTGCGGCGACAAGATGCGCCGCTGCGAAATCAGCGACGTGCACACCGCGCGCGTCGCCGCCTTCAACGAGGAGCCGCTCTTCATCACGGACTCCGTGGTGCGCAACGACGAGCCCTACTTCAACATCCTCACCACCCGCCGCTCCTACGTGAACGGCCCGCTGTCGGAGTTCTACCGGCAGCGCCAGGGCGTGGGCGTCTTCAGCGTGAAGTCCCCCGCGGACAACGCGGTGCTGCCCGCCGTGACGTACGCCAGCACCACCCAGTGGAGCGAGTACGTCCGCGACAACACCCACTCCGGCGTGCTCACCACCCCCGCGTTCCTCTACCGCTTCCCCACCCAGCGCGCCCGCGTGAACGAGTTCTACGAGGCGTTCCTCTGCAAGCACTTCGCCCCGGCCGCGGACGCGTCCCTGCCGCCCCCGGACGACGCCTGCAACCGCGAGAACAACCTGGCCAAGCGCTGCGGCTGCAACTACTGCCACGCCACCATCGAGCCCACGGGCGCGCACTGGGGCCGCTTCGCGGAGCGCTCCGCGCTGTTCCTGTCCCCGGACCAGTTCCCCCGCCTGGACGTGAAGTGCCGCGACTGCGCCCTCGCCGGCAACACCAACTGCGACGGCGAGTGCAGCCAGTACGTGATGCAGGCCTTCGACGGCGACGGCGCCAACTCGCTGGGCCTGCTGAAGACCTACCTCTACCGCACCGCGGACGAGGAGAAGAACATCGAGGGCGGTCCGCAGACGCTCGTGCAGCGCATGATGGAGACGGGCGACCTGGAGCGCTGCACCGTCAAGCGCATCTGGAACGAGTTCCTGGGCCGCGCGATGACGGCCGAGGAGCAGCGGCTGTACCTCCAGACGCTGTCGCAGGACTTCGCCAGGAACAACCACAGCCTCAAGGGCCTCATCGAGCAGGTGGTGATGTCCGACGCGTACCGGAGGATCGACTGATGCGCCGCCTACTGTTGACCGCGCTGCTCGCGCTCGCCACGGGCTGCACCCAGGGCTCCGTGGACGCCCCCGCCAAGCCCGTCCCGCTGGACGCCCAGCTGGACCCGTGCCCAACCCGCACGGGAACACGGACTCCATCGACCCCTTGCCGGACCCGGAGGCCCAGGGCGGCAGCGTGGGCCGCGCGCCCCGCCGCCTCACCGTCGCGCAGCTCAAGGAGTCCATCCGCATCGCCGTGGGCATGGAGTGGGATGAGCTGGAGGCGCGCGCCCAGTCGCTGGGCCGCGCGGACTACGCGCTCATCACCACGGAGAACACGGAGCCCAACCTCGTCTTCGCCCGCTTCCTGGACGACGGCGCGCGCAAGGTCTGCATCGCCCAGGCGCAGAAGGACATCGCGCAGGCGGACGTCACCCTGCGCACCCTGGGGCGCACGCTGCCCTCGCCCATGAGCGACCTGACCAAGCTCACGGACGCGCAGGTGAACGAAACGCTCGTGTACCTCTCCACCCGCTTCTGGGGCGCGCCCTCTCCGGTGACGAGCTCACGCGCTACGCGGCGTTCTTCCGCAAGGCCGCCGCCCGGGCCGAAACCCTCAAGAAGCGCGACCAGGCGCTGGCGGTGGTGTGCATCGCCATGCTGACGGACTCGCGCTTCATCACCTACTGACCTTGACGGTGCCTGCGATGAAGAAGACGCCCCAAGACGAACTCAGCAGCCCCGAGCGCCGCACCTTCCTCAAGGCCGGAGCCGGCTTCATGGGCTCCCTGCTGCTGGGAGGCATCCCCTTCAAGGCCGTGGCCCAGGCGACGAACCTGGCCGCGCCCGACCGCTGCTTCGTGTTCGTGTACTTCAGCGGCGGCTGGGACCAGCTGCTCGCCTTCGACCCGCGTGACCCGGCGGTGTTCACCGCGGACCGCGTCTCCGAGACGCGCATCATGCCGGGCTACAACCTGCTCACGGACTCGGCGTTCGCGCAGACGCCCATCGTCCCCAAGGAGCGCGCGGGCGCCGGCCCCGCGACGATGACCTTCGGGCCCGCGGTGGGCGCGCTGTCGGACCACTACGACCTGATGACGGTGGTGCGCGGCATCAACATGAGCACGCTCACCCACGAGGTGGGCTACCGCTACTTCCTCACCGGGAAGATGCCCATTGGCAGCGCGGCGCGCGGCTCCTCCACCGCGACGGAGATCGTGGGCCAGATGAAGCCCACGGTGCCCATCCCGTCCATCGCCCAGGGCGTGGAGTCCTACAACGACCGCTACGGCGGCTACGCCAACGCGCTGCGCGTCAGCGGCCTGGCGGACCTGGTGCTCACGCTGGACCCGCCCAGCGCGTCGCGCCAGCTGGACAGCGAAATCGAGAAGAGCCTCATCGACCTCAACGGCCAGCCCATCACCTGCGAGGAGCAGGCGCTCACCGCGCGGGGCGTGGGCACGGCCTACGAGAGCAGCCGCGACCAGATGCAGACGGTGATGGAGAACAAGCTGTCGGACTCGTTCCGCTTCCAGCTGGCGGCCAACCAGTCCGTGCGCGACTTCTACGGGCTCAACAACCAGTCCTACCCGTACAACAGCGCCGCGGGCCGCGCCGCCATGGTGGCCACCGCCCTGAAGAAGGGCATCAGCCAGTGCGTGTCCATCAACCTGGCCGGCGGCCTGGACACCCACTTCGGCACGCAGCAGACGCACGCGACCAACCAGCGCGCGGGCTTCAACGCGCTGAACCTGCTGGTGAATGACTTGCGCCAGACGGCGCACCCCGGCGGCGGCAACTTCATGGACCACACCACCATCCTGGTGTTCAGCGAGTTCGCTCGCACGCCCACCATCAACGCCACCGGCGGGCGCGACCACCACCTGTCCAACAGCTGCCTGCTGATGGGCGCGGGCATCAAGCACAACCTGGTGGTGGGCCGCAGCGGTGACATCGGCATGTCGCCGGGCACGGTGGACCTGCGCACCGGCGCCAACGACCCGAACGGCTCCAACATCTTCCCCGAGCACATCATCGCGACGGTGCTGGCCTCGGCGAAGCTGGACTACAGCATCACGCGGGTGGACCCGCTGCGGTTCATCCTTGCCTGAACCTTGATGAGCACTCCCCTTATGTGTCCCCGGCCGCGCCACGGTTCCCCCACCGTGGCGCGTTTCCTTCCCCCCTCGCTCCTGCTGTTGTCCGCGGTGCTGTTCTCCGCGTGCGGCGAGGACGCACCGCCGGGCAGTGACCCGGCGAAGCCCGCGGCCTTCACGGCCACCCAGGTCTCCACGGCGCAGTCCCTGGCCGCGGTGCCCGGCTTCGCGGACCAGTCCGGCGGCGGCATCTTCGCCACCGCTGACGGCGCGGCCGTGCGCCTGCGGCTGGACGGCACCAGCGCGCTCGCGCCACCCCAGACACCGCGGCGCCAGGCGCCGTGCGCGCCACCTTCCGCCTGGGGCCGCACAGCGCCCTGGTGGAGACGGACAGCGGCCTGTTCCTCGCGGACCAGGGCTGGCTGATAGAGCCGCTGTGGCAGGAGGTGCTGGGCACCGGCATCGTCGCCACCGCGCAGACGGCGGACGGCGCCGCGTGGCTTGCCCACCCCACGGGCCTGTTCCAGCTCCAGGGGGGCGTGCTCGCGTCGCTGAAGCTGTCCGGGCAGCCGCTCACCGGCATCACCACCATGACGGCCGCGCCCGCGGAGGACGGCCTCCCGGGCCTGTGGTTCGCGCGCGAGGGCAAGCTGAACGTGGTGGTGGCGTCCGCGCCGGGCGTCTACCAGGTGCGCGGCACGGACGCGCCGCTCGCCGGCGGTGAGACGGTGCAGGCGTTGGCCGGGCTGAGCGCCGGCACGGGCACGACGGGCGAAACCTGGGTGCTCACCAGCACCCGCCTGCTGCGCCGGAACCCGGACGGCTGGAGCACGGTGGCGCTGCCGTCGCGGCCGGAGCAGCTCCTGGGCGCGGGGCGCTACCTCTGGGCCGCGCGGGCGAACGGCTCTACACCTACGACGCGGACGCGAAGGTCTGGGGCGTGGCGGAGGGGCTGCCCTCCGGCTCCGTGACGCTCCTGGCCGCGGACGAGAGCGGCTGCGCGTGGGTGCGCGTGGGCGACAAGGCCATGGCCATCAGCCAGACGCCGGCGCCGCGCGTGACGGGGATGCACCAGGGCATGCTGGTGGTGGAGGAGGGGCTCGTCGTCCAGGCCCGCCTGCCGCCGGGCAGCACGCCCAAGAGCGTCCACTTCCAGCTGGAGGGCCAGGAGGTCGAGGCGACCGGGCCCGCGTACAGCTTTGGCGGCCTGGAGGCGGACGGGGAGACGCTCAAGGCGTTCTCCTTCGCCGCCCTGGCGCCGGGCGGGCACACGCTGGGCGTGGTGTCCCGCTTCGAGGACGGCACGGAGGCGCGGCGCCTGCTGCCCTTCACCTACCAGCCGCTCACCACCACCCCCAGCTACGCGCGCGACATCCGGCCCATCCACGAGGCCCGCTGCGCCAAGTGCCACACCCTCAGCCCCGGCCGGCCGCTGAACACCTACGAGCTGTGGAAGTCCAACGCCCAGCTCATCAACGCGGCGGTGCGCGACCTGCGCATGCCCGCGGACGGGCCGTTGGATCCGCAGGGCATCGCCCTCATCCAGCGCTGGGTGTCGTCCGGCGCGCTGCCCTGACGCCCCCTGCTTCACGACGGCTTCCCCTTCCGTGCATGCGCCCGTCCTCCTCCCGGGGAGGACGGGCGCCCCCTTCCGAGGCACCCCCATGAAACGTCTCATCCGCGCGGCCCCCCTCGCCGCGCTGCTGACCCTGGGCTGTGACGGCGGGCTCAAGCCCGCCGAGCAGCTCCCCTACGTGGGCCCGTGCGAGGGCCTCGCCTCGCTGACGCTGTCGGCGGAGCCCACGACCGTGCGCTCCGCGAGCGTGGCCACGCTGACGGCGGGCGGCGGCAGCGGCCACTACAGCTTCCGCGTGGAGCCGGGCGGCTCCTCCGGCGACATGCGCGGCAACCGCTTCGTCGCGGGCGCCACGCCCGGCGAGGACACGCTGACGGTGGTGGACGACCAGTGCGGCGGCTCCACCAGCGTGCGGGTGAAGGTCATCGCGGGCTTCGGCGTCGCGCCCGCGCGCGCGATGCTGCGGCCGGGCACGTCCTTCCAGATTGCCTCGAGGGCCTGGTGGGCACGGCGGCCTTCACGCTCACCACCAACGGCTCCGGCGCCACGCTCACCGACACGGGCGTCTACACGGCGGGGCAGGTGGAGGCGCAGGACGTCCTCACCGTGCGCGACACGAAGTCCGGCGACACGGCGGTGCTCCAGTACACCGTGAGCAAGGCCGCGAAGCTGGTGGGGGACCCGCCGTACCTGGGCGTGCCGTCGGGCTCGTCCGTGCCGCTGGGCACCGCGGGCGGCACGGACCGCGTGACGTGGACGAAGAAGTCCGGCCCCGGCTCCATCGTGAACGGCCGCATCGTGGTGGAGGCGGGCGCGTCCGGCACCATCGTGCTGGAGGCGAAGGACGCCTTCACCCCCGACGTGGCCACGGTGTCGGTGCGCGTGCTGGATGAGCTGACGCGGCCCCTGCTGGCGCACGGCAGGCTGTCGGACGTGGCCACGCTGGTGACCGCGGACTTCGACGGCGACGGCATCCAGGACCTGGCGGTGGGCCAGCGCGAGAGCGAGCTGTCGCGCCCCACGGGCGGCGCGGTGTTCGTCTACAAGGGCAGCGCCGCCGGCCTGCCCGCGAAGCCCACCTGGGTGTTGATGGGGGAGACGGAGGGCGCGCTCTTCGGCGACATGCTGGCCGCGGGCGACCTGGACGGCGACGGGCGCGCGGACCTGGCGGTGTCCTCGCCGGGCGCGGACGTGACCATCGGCGACTCGGGCGCGGTGTACCTCTACACGTTCAAGGCGGGCCAGGCGCCCGCGCTGCTGCGGCCCGCGCTCACCGGCCTGGGCCGCGGCGGGTTCGGCACGGGGCTGGCCATCGCGGACGCGGACGGCGACGGAGACCTGGACCTGTTCGTGGGCTCGCCCGGCGGCGACCTGTCCACCCTCTCCGGCATCAGCCGGCGCGGCGTGGTGGACATCTTCATCCTCACCAAGGGACAGCCCATCCCGGACCTGCCGGTGGTGCGCCTGGGCGGCCAGGACCTCGACAAGGACGGCAAGTTCGTGCTGCGCAGCAGCACGGAGCTGGGCCGCGCCCTCGCGGTGGCGGACCTCAACGACGACGGCCGCCCGGACCTGGCGGCGCTGCACCGGCTGACCCGCTACAACGCGGACGGCAGCACCAACGGCCAGCAGATGGCCGTGGCGGTGTACTTCGCGCGCGCCTCGGGAGCGCGCTACCGCCCCGCCGCGGACCTGTACGTGCTGGCGTCCAACACCGCGGTGGAGTCGCTGGGCAACGAGGGCACCTGGCGCCTGGGCGCCGTCCCCGGCGAGGCAGCCGGCCGCCGTTCCTCGTGGTGATGGCGGACCGGGCGGACGCGCCGGACCTGCGGGCGTCGGGCGGCGTGGCGGCGCAGCAGGACGCGGGCGGCGCGTACCTGTTCGACCTGCGGGGCGCGAAGCTGGTGGACGACCCGGCGGCGGTGAACCCCCCGACGGTGGCGCTCTCGAACGCGTTCGCGCGCTTCTACGGCGACGCGCGGAGCATCACCGCGACGCGCAGCTGGGCGGTGATGGACGTGGACGGCACGGCGGGGCCGGAGCTGCTGCTGGGCGCGCCGTACGCGTCGGTGACGGTGGGCACGACGACGCTGGGCAACGCGGGCAAGGTGCTGGTGTTCCCGCTCACCGGCCTGGCGAAGGACACGGTGATGAACAAGCCGCTCGCGTTCCTGGGCGGCGCGGCGAAGGCGGAGGTGCTGGGCGCGGGGCTCGCGGCGTGGAACCTGCCGTCCGGCCCGGTGCTGGCGGGCTTCTCCGGCCGCGCGTCGTCCGCCACGGGGGCCTTCACCGGCCGCGTGGACGTCTTCACGAAGGCCGGCGCGACGGTGGCGGACTGGACGCGCAGCGGCCTGGACGTGACGGCGAGGGCCAGCGTGGAGCGCTTCGGTGAGGCCGTGGCGGTGGCCCGGCTGGGCGGCCGCGTGATGGCGCTGGTGGGCGCGCAGGGCTTCTCCGGCCCGGGCCCCAACAACGACGGCGCGGACCTCAACGTGGGCCGCGCGTACACCTTCGACACCGCGGAGCCCGGCAAGGCCACCGTGGCGGCGGAGGGCGCCAGCTCGCCGTGGTACGGCGGCCGCAACGTGGGCGTGGACGTGGCGTTCACGGACTTCAACGGCGACGGCCGGCCGGACCTGGTGGCCAGCGCCACGGGGCTCGTCATCCCGGCGACGACCTCCTCCGCGTCGGAGCGCGACCCCTACGTGCAGAACGCCTGCATGACCACGGGCACCCAGTCGCTGGGCGGGCTGCTGGTGTCGGCGGGGCAGGCGGACGGCACCTTCAAGCCGGCCTGGCGGGTGTTCGCGCCGTCCGTGGTCTCCACCTGCGACGACGCGGCGGCCACGAAGTGCAAGCGCACCAACATCGGCCGGGGCGTGGTGGGCGGCTTCGACTTCAACAACGACGGCAAGGAGGACGTGGCCGTGCTGCGCGACCGCGGCATGGACGTGTTCCTGGGCCGGGCGCCGGAGGACGCGACGCTCGCGAAGCTCACGCTGGCCTGCGACCCCGCGTACTCCTGGCCGTCCACGCCCATCGTCTGGCCGCCCGCGCAGTGGAACACCAGCTCGCTGCCGCAGACCTCCGCCATCGCCGCCGTCGGCGACCTCAACGGGGATGGCTGCGACGAGGTGGCGTGGCGCTACTCGGACAACTCGCACTCGGGCATCGTGATTGCCTACGGCCACGACGCGGGCGGCAGCCGGTGCGGCGCGCGCACGACGGGGGCCACCGTGCGCATCGCGGGCGACGCGGAGGTGTCGCGCGCGCTGATGAACCTGGGCGTGGCCACCACGCGCGCGGGCAGGTTCCTGGGGGACGCGCGGGACTTCCTCGCGGTGAGCGCCAACAACTACCTGGTGGACGGCGTGAGCCAGCAGGCGGTGCTGCTCATCCCGACCTCCGCGCTCACCCCGCCCGCCTCCGGTGAGAAGCTGCTGGACGTGGCCGACCTGGCCCCGCTGAACCTCACCTGGCGCTCCCGCGCGGTGAGCTTCGGCACGTCGCTGTCGGGCGGCAGGGACCTCACCGGCGACAGCATCCCGGACCTGTGGGTGGGCGCGCCCAACGCGTCCGTGGCCGCGGACGGCGACGGCGCGGCGTTCCTCTTCGCCGGCGGCGCGAAGTCCACGGGCCCGCTGTCGCCCTTCCTGCTGGTGGTGGGCGACGTCGCCGAGCGCTCCTTCCTCGGCCAGTCCCTCTCCGTCGTCCCCGGCTCCGGCGGCTCGCCGCCCACGGCCGTCATCGGCGCGCCGAGGAGCTACCGCACCGGCACGCAGAACGGCACGGCGTACTCGCTGCCCCTGCCGTTCTGAGTCACGGCCTCACGCCGCGGGCGGGGCTTCCGGAGGCACCTTCGCCTCCGGGGCCTCGTCGCGGTTGGCGAGCGCCGCCGCCGTGAGGATGAGCGCGCCGCCCGCCAGCAGCGACGGCGTGAGCGGCTCGCCCAGGAGCGCCACGCCCAGCGTCACCGCCACCAGCGTGTCCAGCAGCGCCATGGCGCCCAGCGCCGCCAGCGAGATGCGCGGCAACAGCCAGTACAGGCACTGGTAGGTGAGCACCGTCCCGCCCAGCGCCAGGTACAAGAGCGCGCCCACCGCCCTGGGCGTCCAGTGCGCCGGCTGGTTCCACTCCAGCAGCGCGGACGCCAAGAGCAGCAATACGGCACTGCTCAAGGTCTGCACCAGCGTCAGCAGGTGCGGCGGCACGTGCGTCATGTGACGGCGCAACAGCACGTTGGCCACCGCCACCACCGACGCCGCGAACAGCGTCATCAGGCAGCCCAGCACCACCTGCCCGGAGAAGCTGAGCGACACCAGCTCCTGGTGCTGGAGGGCCACCACGCCCGTCAGGCCCAGCCCCGCGGCGAAGAGCTTGCGCGCGGTGAGGTGCTGATCCGGGAAGACGATGCGGCCCACCAGCAGCAGCCACACGGGGAAGGTGGAGAAGAGGAGCGCGGACCAGCTGGAGGGGATCCACTGCTGCGCCACGAAGAGCAGGCCGAAGGGCACCGCGAGCTGGAGCACGCCCAGCCCCGCGATGCGCCACCCGGTGCCGCCCCCCAGCGCCGTCCCGCGCGAGCGCGCGAAGGGCAGCAGCGCCACCCCGGCGACGAGCATGCGCGTGCCCACGAAGCGCAGGGGCGGCAGGTCCTCCAGCCCCACCTTCACGGCGGCCCAGGTGGAGCCCCAGAGGAGGAAGCAGGTGGCGTAGGCCAGGGACACCTTCCACCGCGGCGCGGGCTGCGCGGCGGGGGTCACGACGGTCACGGACGACATGGCGGCGCGGGCAGTAGCACGCGCCGCCCCCTTCCGGGAAACCTCCGTTCAGGGCGCGACGCGTCAGCCGCCTGCCTGGGCGTCCGGCAGCACCTGCTTCACCCGGAGCACGGGCGCGAACAGGTCCCCCACCGCGTCCAGGCGCTTCTTCAGCGTCTCCAGGCGGAAGCGGTGCGGCTCCAGGCGGCCGTTCACCTCGCTCCAGTCCACCGGCGCGGAGAAGGGCGCGCCCTCCACGGCGCGCAGGGAGTAGGGCGCCACCACCGTCTTGCCGCGCGCGTTCTGGCCCGCGTCGATGTAGAGCCGCCCGCCGCGCTCGCGGATGGAGCGCTGCGTGGTGGCGATGTCGCCCAGCTCCTCCTCCAGCTCGCGCGCCCGCGCGTCCGCGAACGCCTGGGTGCGCGCGTAGGTGTGGCCCGGCGCCAGGGGCACCAGCACGTGCAGGCCGCGCTTGCCGGACGTCTTGGGGAAGGACTTGAGCCCCAGCTCGTCCAGGCGCGCGTGCAGCAGGGTGGCCACCTTCACCACGTCCTTCCAGCCCCCGGTGCCGGGGTCCAGGTCGAACACCACGAAGTCCGGCTGCGCCAGCCGGGGCGCGTGCGACAGCCACATGTGCAGCGTGAGCGCGGACTGGTTGGCCAGCCACAGGAGCGCGGGCGTGTCCTTCACGTTCACGTGGCGCAGCGTCTTGTCCTCGTGGCGCACGCGCAGCGTGGGCATCCACGCCGGGATGCCGGACAGCTCGTGCCGGAAGAAGCCCGGCGCCTGGATGCCCGCGGGCCACTGCTGGTGGGACAGGGGCCGGTCCGCGAGCACGGGCAGCAGCAGCGGCGCCACCTGCTCGTAGTACGCGAACACGTCCGCCTTCGTCAGGCCGGAGCCGGGGAACAGCACGCGGTCGCCGTGCGTGAGGGCCACCTGCGGCGCGCGCGCGGACTTCGCGCGCGGCGCTTCGCGGCGGTGCCTTCCGGTCGCGGTGCGCGCGGCGG
>NZ_JBKGHJ010000251.1:0-12298 GCF_046520365.1 Corallococcus sp. 4LFB | reverse complement strand
CCCGCGCCGCCGGAGCCGCCGGAGCCGCCGCCGCGCACGCCCTGGCCCTGGGTGCCGGGCTCGAAGCTGTCGCGCGAGCCGGGGATGTTCAGCGTGTTGCCCGTGTAGATGAGGTCCTTGTTGGTGACCTGCGGGTTGGCCTTCATCAGCGCGTCCACGGAGGTGCCGTAGCGCTTGGCCAGACCAGAGAGGGTGTCACCAGATTGGATGCGGTAGCTCATGGGGGGCTCCGGGAAGGGGAGCAGTGACCCGACCTCGGTCACCGGCTGCGATTGTTTCCATTCTCGCCGTTCAAGAACCCGGGTTGCGTCCCCACCTGCTTTTCACCGCAGGCACGCACATGGCGTGCATCCAGTGCACCCGGAGCGGAATCCCGGCCCCGAAACAGCCGCGCACCGGCGACAGGTCCCCGGTGGGCCGCCCGGGGAGGCCCTGTCGCGGTGCGCGATTCCCGGGGGATTTAGCGGCTCTGGCCGTCGTGCTTCTGGCGGGCGATGCGGCGGCTGAGGGCGTCCTGCTTCGCGTCGATGCGGGCGCGCTCGGCGGCGTCCAGGTGGCCGTCGTCCCGGCGGTCCTGGCGGATTTCACGCTGGACGGCGCGGTGCTGGCGCTCCAGGCGCACGGCCTCGCGGCCCGTGAGCTCGCCGCTCTTCACGCCCTGCTTGATGCGCTGCTGCTGGTTCACCTGCCGCTTGTCGGCCTCCGCGGCCACGGCCGGCAGCGCCACCGTCAGGCCCAGCACCGCCGCGAGCATCCCCAGTCCGTTGCGCTTCATCATGGTCCGTTCTCCTCGAGGTGCGCGGGCGTCGGTGCCCGGCGCGTCGTCCTTGAGGAAATGAACCCGGGATTCGCGCGGCGGTTGCGGGGGAACGCCTTGACGGGGTGCGTCCAGGTGGGTGGGGCTTATGAAAGGGGAAACATTCCGAGGGGATGGCGGCGTGCGCCACGCTTGAACGGGTGGGAGGGCCCGCGCATGGTGGCGGGGTGACGACCATTGCTCATCCCGACTTCACGGCGGCGCGGTTCACCAGCTTCCCGGACGCGCGCTTCACCCCGGCGCCGGCGGACGGCGTGCTGCCGGAGGGCTTCTTCACGACGACGAACCTGCCCACGTACGTGCGGGTGGACGGGCGGTGGCGCATGCCGCGCGAGCCGCGCATGGACGGCGCGCTGGTGCTGGACGCGCAGGGGGAGCTCTGGGTGCGCGAGGGCCGGCGGGTGCGCGCGGGCGAGCGGGTGGTGGTGGGGAAGGCGGAGGACGGCAGTGAAGGCGTCTACGTGAACATGGCCTACCTGGCGGAGGGCGGGGAGGGCGAGTTCAAGTTCATGACGAGCGAGGTGTCGCGCGAGAAGCCCATCGACTACGCGCACATGGCGCGGCTGCTGGTGGAGGAGCGCGAGCGGGGCGGCTATCCCATCTGGGTGACGGGGCCGGCGCTGGTGCACTCGCGGGCGCGGGCGGACATGACGTGGTTCGTGGAGAACGGCTTCGTGGGGGCGCTGCTCGCGGGCAACGCGGTGGCGGTGCACGACATCGAGGCGTCCATCTACGGCACGACGCTGGGGATGAGCGGCGCGGGCGAGGCGACGTCGGGCGGGCACGGGCTGCACATGCGCGCCATCAACCGGGTGCGGCAGGCGGGCTCCATCGCGAAGGCGGTGGAGGCGGGCGTCATCACCAACGGCATCATGCACGCGTGCGTGAAGCACGGGGTGCCGTTCGTGCTGACGGGGTCCATCCGGGACGACGGGCCGTTGCCGGACGTGGTGACGGACAACCTGGCGGCGCAGGACGCGATGCGCCGGCACGCGGTGAAGGCGACGATGGCGGTGCTCATCGCCACGGCGCTGCACGCCATCGCGACGGGGAACATGCTGCCGGCGTTCGTGACGGAGAAGGACGGCAGCCTGCGAGAGCTGCCCACCATCTGCGTGGACTCGTCCGAGTTCGTGGTGAGCAAGCTGAAGGACCGGGGCACGCACCAGGCCTTCGGCGTGGTGACGAACGCGCAGGACTTCATGCACATCCTGCGCCTGTACGTGGAGCGCGAGCTGGCGGCGCGCGGCGCGGCACCGAAACAGGGATAAGCGACGCGGCCGGGGGGTCGACGCGGCCCAACTGGTCCGACTGTCGGACCAGTTCGGGCGGCGCGCCGCTGGCGGGGAGTCCCCGCGGGACTCTCACTTTCTCAGCCATTCAGCGCCGGCTGAGCGCGGGAGCGGTCAGGGGCTTCCAGGCAGCGCTCGACAAGCCGCCCTCGGTGCCGAAGAGGGCGGAGTCCCCCTCCGGGAGCACCGCGTAGACGCGCGGATCCGCGAGCTTCGGCAGCGCGTGCACCTCGCCCGTGCCCGCGTCGAAGTACGACGCGCCGAGCAGCGTGCCCACCACCGCGCCCCCAGGCACCAGCGCCGCGGAGACGATGGCGGGGGAGGGCAGGCCGGACGCCGTGCGCACGCGGGTCCACTTCGCGCCGTCGAAGTAGCTGAAGCCGTCCTGGCAGGTGCCCGCGACGGCGCGCCCCTGCGCGTCGGTGGACAGCGCGGTGATCCAGTTGTCGGTGAGGTCGCGGCCGTCGTGGAAGCGCTGCCACTTCTCGCCGTCCCAGCGCAGCAGGCCCCGGTCCTCGCTGCCCATCCACAGGAAGCGGCCCGCGCCCTCACCCACGGAAGGGTGCTTGCTCCACTTCTTCGGCAGGGGCATCCGCTTCACCAGGGACAGGGGCGAGGCGCCGGGAGTGACCAGGGACACACCCCGGCCATCCACCAGCGCCACGCCGCCGTCGACCTGTGACACGTTGAGCACGGACAGCTTCCCCAGGGCCACGGGGTTGCGAGCGCCATACGCCACCTGCGTCCACGCCTTGCCGTCATGGAAGCCCAGGCCATACGTGGTGGCGACGTAGAGGTTCACGCCGTCGCTGGTGATGCCCAGCACCTGGTCGCTGGGGAGCGAAGGCGTTCGGACGGTCTGCCACTTTCCGTCCTCGCGCTGCCAGCAAGCGCCCCGGTCGAACGTGCCCACGACGAGCCGCCCCTGATGCCGGGCCAGCGCGGTGATGTGATTGCCGCAGAGCTGCCCGGTGGGAGTGACCCGGCGCCACCCCTTCTTGCCCTGGAGGAACACGCCGGAGGTCCGAGTGCCCGCCCAGCCTTCGCGCAACACGGTGGCGCCCCTGGGAACGCTCACGGCCTGGAGCGGCACGGACTCCGTCTCCCACGCGTGCACCTCGCCGTGACTGCCCACGATGCGCACGCCCTGCTCCGTGACAGTGAACGACAGCGGGCCCGTGGGCAGGTCGCGCAGCGCGGTGAGCCGCCCGCTGGCGCTGAGGGAGAACGCGCCCTCGGTGGTGCCCACGTCCACGCCGTCGCGCGTGTCGGAGATGAACCGCACCGGCCCCGGCAGGGACCACGCGCGCCCGGTGCCCAGCTCGAACAGGCGCCCCTCCGCCGTGCCCGCGAAGCGGGGCGAGAACGCCGTGTACGCGGGGCCCGGCGTCAGCACGGCGGCCAGCGACTCCAGCCGGCTCACGTAGTCCGGGGTGCTCGCGTCCTCGGCGGCGGGCAGCGCCTGCCAGCGCACGTCCAGCACCGGCGTCACGTGGAAGCGCGTGTCCAGCGACACGAGCCCTTCATCCGTGGCCACGAAGAGCCGGTCGCCCGTGGACTCCAGCGCGCGGCAGAAGTGGCTGGGCAGCCCGTCCTCCACCGTGAGCACCCGTACCGGACGGCCGGCCGGAGTGAACAGCTCCAGGCCGCCTTCGGTGCACGCGACGACGTGGCCGCCGAACGGCTCCAGGTCGTGCACGGTCTCGGTGTTGGTGACGGTGGCGGCGGCCAGGGTCAGCGCGGTGAGGGTGGAGAGCATCATGCTCCACCCCCACTGCGAACTCCGGGCCAGGGCCGTGTGTCTCCCCGGAGCCACACCCGAGGCCCGGGGCCAGCGCGCCTAGAACGACTCTTCCGCCAGGTCCATCAGGTCCAGGTTGCCGTGCTCCACCATGCGCGCGGCGTGGGCGATGCCGGGCAGCACCTCGTGGCAGTACCACCGGGCGCTGGCCACCTTGCCGCTGTAGAACGCCTTGTCGCCGGGGTTCGACTTCATCCGCTCCATCGCCACGGCCGCGTGGCGCACCAGCAGCCAGCCGATGACCACCTCCGCCACGGCGAACAGCACGCGGTTGCCCTGGAAGCCCACGTGGTAGACGGACTCGCCCAGCTTGCCCATCAGCGTGCCGAGCAGCGTCTCCAGGTGCCCCAGCGCCTCCGCCAGCGCGGCGCGCTCGGTCTTCAGCTCCGGGCCGCCCTCGTTGCCCTCCGCCGTCTCGCGGATGCGGCCCAGCAGGCCGGACAGCGTCGCGCCGCCGTCGCGCGCCACCTTGCGCATCAGCAGGTCCAACGCCTGGATGTGCGTGGTGCCCTCGTAGAGCGAGTCGATCTTCTGGTCCCGGATGTACTGCTCCACCGGGTAGTCCGTCAGGAAGCCCGAGCCGCCGTGCACCTGGAGCGACAGGGACAACAGCTCATACGCCTTCTCCGAGCTGTACCCCTTCACCAGCGGCAGCAGCATGTCGTTGAGCACGTCCGCCTCGCCCGCCGCCGTGGAGCGGTGGCCGCCCTGCAGCTCCACCTGGTCCTGCACGGACGCGGTGAACAGCGCCAGCGCGCGCAGCCCTTCCGCGTGGGCCTTCTGCGCCATCAGCATGCGGCGCACGTCCGGGTGCTGGAGGATGGTCACGCGCGGCGCGGACTTGTCGCGCGCCTTCGCCAGGTCGCTGCCCTGCACGCGGTCCTTCGCGAACGACAGCGCGCGGAAGTAGCCCGCGGACAGCGCGGCCATGGACTTGAGGCCCACCGCCATGCGCGCGTTCTCGATGATGTGGAACATCTGCCGGATGCCGTCGTGCACGTCGCCCAGCAGCAGGCCGCGCGTGGGCTTGCCGTCGCCGAACGTCAGCTCGCACGTGACGGACCCCTTCAGGCCCATCTTCTTCTCCAGCTTCGTGCACACGACGTTGTTGTGCTCGCCCAGGCTGCCGTCCTCGTTCACCCAGAACTTGGGCACCACGAACAGCGACAGGCCCTTGGTGCCCGGCGCCGCGCCCTCTGGCCGCGCGAGCACCATGTGGATGATGTTCTCCGCGATGTCCGACTCGCCGTTGGTGATGAAGCGCTTGACGCCTTCAATCTCCCAGACGTCGCCGTTCACCTGCCGGGCCTTGGTGCGCGCCGCGCCCACGTCGCTGCCCGCGTCCGGCTCCGTCAGCACCATGGAGCCGCTCCAGCGCTTGTCCAGGATGTGCGGCAGGAAGCGCTGCTTCTGCGACTCCGTGCCCAGCTTGTCGATGACGCGCGCGAGCAGGTTGCCCAGCGTGAAGAACGCCAGCGCGGGGTTGCTGCCCAGCAGCAGCTCGAACGCGGCCCAGCCCAGCGACGGCGGCGCGCCCAGGCCGCCCAGGTGCGTGGGCGTCTCCAAGAGGTGCATGCCCGCGTCGTAGTAGGCGCCCATCGCGGCCTTGAGGCCGGGGGGCAGCTTCACCTCGCCGTTCACCAGCTGGGGCGGGTTGTGCTCGGACTCGTCGAAGCTCTTCGCCAATTCCTGCGTGCACAGCTGGGCGAAGGTCTCCAGCGTCTGCCGGGCCGCCGTCTCGTCCAGGTCTCCGAAGGGGCCCTTGCCCAGCGACGTGCGGCCGATGTCCAGGAACTCGAAGAGGTTGAACTCAATATCGCGGAGGTTGGGCGTGTAGTGCAGGGACGACGACGACATCGGAAGACTCCTCGCGGCCTGGGCGAATGAAACAGCCCCGCGCCGGTGAAGGCGCGGGGCCGGAAACGGACCGCCAGGGTACCCGAGATTGATTCGCGGGTCAGTCACGCCGGGCGTGGATGACGCGCAGCGTCTCCCGGCGCTCGAAGCGGTTGCCGGCGGCGTCGCGGGCGACGAACACCAGCTCATACGTGCCGGCCGGCGTGCCCTCCGGGATGACCAGGGCCTTGGTGAAGCGCAGGCGGTCCTGCGTGTCGAGGAGCTGCTGGTCCTCGCCGAAGAGCTCGCCGTACACGCTGACCTCCTGCGTGGCCTCCACCGCGTCCACGTCCAGCGTCAGCGTGTCACCGGGGGCCACCTCCTTCTGGGAGAGGACGACGTCGAAGTCGTTGCCCTGGGAGTCCAGGCGGTAGCGCACCTCGCTGCGCTCCACGCGGCCGTCCGCCAGCTCCGCGATGATGAACACCGTGTAGTAGCCATCCGCGATGCCCAGCGGCACGAGGAAGCGGCCACGCCACGAACGGGTCAGCGAGTCGAACGTGAGGGGCTTCACCAGGCCGAAGGGGAAGTAGGCGGTGACGCGGCGGGCGTTGCGCGGGGCGCGCACGGAGATGATGGGGTCGCCGGGGGGGATCTCCTCGCGGCTGAGGGCACCCGCCACCATGCCGTCGGGGAGCTGCACGGGGACCATCTCGCGGACCGTCTCACCGTTGGGGGCCGTGCGCGCCACCTGCTCCACCGCGACGAAGGACGTGTAGCGGCTCATCAGGTGGTACTGGAGCGCGGTGTCGGTGATGCCCTGCACGACTTCCGGCGTCTCGCCGCGGTAGCCCTCCACGGTCAGCTCCTCGATGCGCTGGCGGGCCCAGAGGCTCTTGAGCGAGTCGTGCTCCGGGGCGACTTCGGGGAAGTGCACGGGCACGTCGAAGCGGCGGACCTCGCCGCGCACGCGGCCGGAGATGCGGAGGACGCCGTCACCGGTGCCGGTGAACCTGCCCACGAGGAACAGCGGCTGGCCGGCGAAGAGGTCCGGCACGGACTTCGGGTACACGTCGCTGACGGGCAGGCCGTCGGTGTCCACGACGAGGGAGGTGAGGACGGGACCGCGCATGCGCTGCTCGAACTCGCGAGCGACGTCTTCCTCCGGGCGGTTGAGGTTGACGAGGGTGGAGGCGCCCCGGCCCAGCTCGCCCATCTTGGTGATGAGGTAGCGGTTGGTGCTGGAGCCCACGCCGGCGGAGAAGATGCGCGTCTCTTCCCGGAGGTGCTCCTGGAGCGTGCCGAGCACCTGCTCATCCGCGCCGATGAGGCCGTCCGTCATGAAGAGCACCATGCGCAGGCGGGCCGGGTCGTTCGGGGGCAGCATGGCTTCGCGGGCGGCGATGTTCACGTCGGTGCCGCCACCGCCCCAGAAGTTGGCGACATAGGGCAGGGCGTTCTGGATGTTCTCCGGCGTGGCGGGGACGGCGGTGGGCGCGAACTTGGTCACCTGCGTGTCGAAGTTGAGGACCTGGAAGGTGTCCTCCGGCATCAGGTGGTTGAGCACTTCCTTGGTGATGGCCTTGGACTTCTCGATGGCCAGGCCGGACTGCGAGCAGGACGTGTCGAGCACCATGTAGAGCTCGCGAGGGACGATCTCCTGCTCGGTGGGGGACAGCTGCGGGTTGAGCATCACCAGGAAGTAGCCGTGGTCCGCTCCGGGGTCGCGGTGCATGAGGACGGCGGGGCGGATGAGCGCGTCGGCGACGACGTACTCCAGGGTGAAGTCCTTGTTGGGGATGCGGTCATCGCGGCCCAGGCTGACGGTGGCGCGGGACTGGCCGTCACGCTTCACGTCCACGCGGTGGGTGGTGGAGCGCAGCGAGTGGACCGGGAGGCCCGCGTCCAGGCGCACGGTGAGCTGGATGTCATGGCCGCTGCGCGTGTCGGTGAGCACGGGAGGCGTGATGCGGCTCGCGTCGGGGACGGTGGTGGTGTCGGGCTCCACGCCTTCGCCCTGGCGCGTGGGCAGCGGCTGGCCGCCGATGAAGCGGGGGGCGACGACCATGGGGAAGCTGAAGCGGTAGGTGCCCGCGTCGTAGGTGAGGCGCTCCACGTAGTGGATGCGGACGCGGATGGTCTCGCCGGGGAGGATGTTGGCGACGGACTGGGTGAAGATGTTGGGGCGCTCCTGGTCGAGCAGCGCGGCCGTCTTGCCCTCGGCCTTGGCGCGCTCGTAGGTGTCGCGGGCCTGCTCGCGGGTCTGGATGACGCCCTGGATGATGCGGTCGCCCAGGTGCATCTCCATGCCGTCCACGGCGGCCAACTCCGGCAGCGGGAAGACGTAGAGTGCTTCGAGGGGAGCGGTGTAGGGGTTCTCGAACACCTGCGTCACGGTGACGGACGCGAGGAAGCCGCTGACCTCCGCGTCCACCTCCGTGTGCTTGAGGCTGAAGGTGCGCGGCTCGGTGTCCGGGCACGCGGTGGTGGTGTCCGCCTGCTGCGGCTGCGCACGGAAGCGCGCCACGAGGGTGCCCTGGGCGACGCCCGCGGTGGGCGAAGCGGCCGGGGGACAGGGTTGAGCGGAGGCCGGGGCGGCCAGAAGACAGACGAAGAGCGCGGCGAGCAGGACTCGCATGGTCGGGAACCTTGGTTTCAGGGTGTGCCCGGGGACATTGCAGCCCCCGGGCCAACCCCGGTTCCCCTCTGGGAAGGCTGGAAGTGGGGGTGGCGGGAGACAGTCCGGGCGCGGGCCCGTGGCTCCAGGGCCACAGGGTCCTGCGCTACCAGGTGAGGGCTTCGGGAGCCGCTTCGAACAGGCGCTTCAGCTCCGGGATGAGCTGATGCTGGCGCTTCATCTCCCGCCAGACCGTGGCGTGCTGTCGGGTCTGGATGTCGTGCGCCAGGTGCTGGAGATGCTCGGGAGCGTGGCCGTGGGCACGGTCCTGGACGTATCCCCTGAGGTGCATCAAGAAGTCGCGGTAGGCGTGGTAGCGCGTGCGCGGGAGCGATTCACGGCTGTTGAGGCAAAGAAGATCGATGGTGTACTTCGCACGCTGGTACGCCACGGTGCCCCGTGCAGCAGTGGCGGTGAAGAGGAATGTCTGCCGGATCTCCAGGCTCATGAAGTCCATGGGATCTTCCACGCGAGGATCCAGCAGCACGGGAGTGCCAGGGACGGGAGGCACCACGGGGGCGTTACGTCGGCGACCCACGTCCGTATGGATGCCTGTTCCCTGAGCGAAGACCGCGAAGCGGTTGTTCTTGGGCCCGTTGCAGGGACCGCAGGCATACAGGTAGTTCATCCAGGCAAAGGTCAGCTCTGGATACAGTGCCTTGGGCCGGATGTGCTCCACCTCGTCGGCCAGTGAGTCCTCGCAGTAGGCACAGCGTTGGACGCCCACGGACATCTTCGACAGGGTCGCCTTGACGGTGTCGAAGGTCGGATGGCCCTTCCTGTTCAGGCTGCTGAAGCGTTCTTGCGCACGCTCGACGCGCGTCGCGTAGTCGGGGAGTGCGTCGATTTCCTGCTGGTAGCCAGTGAGCTGCGTCTTGGCGGGTTCCGGGAGCGGGAGATTCGGAAGGGGGATCAAGGCTGCGGCACCTCCGTGTCGGACGGAAGCGCGCTGGATGCAGTGGGGAGCTGCGCGCGCAGGTGCTGCTGTTCCGCCTGTTCCTCGGGGGACAGGCCCTGCGCGAGTTCCTTCTGGTTGAGGATGGCGAGCCGTTCGAGCTTCTCCAGCGCTTCGGGAGAGCGCAGGGGCACGTCGCCGAAAGCGCCGGTGCTGTAGGCATCCAGTACGTTTCCGTAGAGGAGACGGTCGAGCGCGACTCCCGTGACCATGCCTGCTTCTTCGTCGCTGCCCGGCCTGGGAAGGCGGAACACGCTGCCCACGGTCGCGGCCTGGCAGATTAGGGGGCTGTGGGTCGTGACGATGAACTGGAGGTTTGGGAAGTGTTCGCGGAACCACCGGCCCACACGGCGCTGCCACACGGGATGCAGGTGCGCGTCAATTTCGTCAATCAGGACGACCCCGGGGACGATGATGGTCGTTGGATCTCCGGGCGCGAAGATCTTGTCGAATCCATATGTCCGAGCGAGCTGGCGGATTAGCTCGAAGGTCATGCTCAGGATGGAGCGGTAGCCGTCGCTAAGGTTCTCGACCGGAACTTCGCAGCCGTTGCCGTCGACGAAGCGAACCCCATTGGAAGAGATCGATTCAAGATGGGCTTCGTTAGGCAGGAAGTCGGGCTGGTTGATGAACTGCTTCAAGGACTTGAGAATCTCCCCCTCAGGATCCCCTTCCAACTTCTTGAATTGGAGGAGCTTGAGCCACTCTAGGCATTCCGAAAGCGCAACTGACTCTCCGAAGACGGACAAGTGGCGAGCGAGCTTGGGGTTGGAACGGAACAGCTTCTCCTGCTCCAGATCTCCACCAGAAAACCGTCTGAATGGACCGTAAGACGCAGAGAACCAGCCTGGTCCATGCTTCGCGTATCCCAAATATTGTGAGTTCGTTTCAGAGCTGGATACCCCCTTCATCGTAAGGAAAGTCCTGACTGATTGGCGGTCAATTGGTATCGGAACCAAGCCAATCTGTGTATTGAGTGAACGAGGGCGAAGAGGCACATTCGGGCCTTCGAACTTGTCGTAACGCTCGTCCCAGCTGACTTTGAGCCGGATGTCACCTCTGTCCGCGCCCGCTCGAAGCCATTCGCTCCAGTCTTGGCGCAGAGCCACTGCTTCTTCTGTCCCAACAAGTCCGAGCGCGAGTGCCCGAAGGAACGAACTCTTGCCGGCACCGTTGTCACCAATGATGACGTGCCACCCGGGGCCCGGCTGATCCGGCAATGCCCACGTCAGCGACTCGATGGACCGGATGTTGGAGAGGTGGACCTCTTTCACGTACATGCGCCCTAGCTCGCCCGAAACAGGGGGAGGGGTCAACCACCTCTGCGCTCTGCGCAGTACCTGTGAACGCACGAAGGCCCCCGGACCGTGCTTCCGGTCCGAGGGCCTCGATTCTCACAGGGGCCTCAGCCGCCCTTGAGCTGGAGCGTGGGCACCGCGCCCTCACCGAGCACCAGGTGCACCTGACCCACCTTCGCGGCCAGGTCCTTGTACGCCTCCAGCTCCTTGAGCCGCACGAGCAGCGGGTTCTCCGCGAGCACCTTCGCCGTCTGCGCCATGGAGCGCGTCGCCGCCGTCTCCTCGCGCCGCAGGATGACGTTCGCCTCCGCCTCCTTCTGCGCCTGGATGACCCGGTTGAGTAGGTCCTTCATCTCCTTCGGCAGCACCACGTCCTTGATGCCGAAGCGCAGCAGCTCCAGACCCACGCCCTCCGCCCCCGACTTCACCTGCGCGTACAGCTCCGTGGACACCGCCTCACGCGCCGCGAGCAGCTCGTCCAGCGTGCGCGTGGACACCGCCTCGCGCGCCGCGAGCTGCATCGCCAGGTAGAGGATTTCATCCGGCGCTCGCGCCACCACCGCCAGCCGCCGCGCGTCCACCACCCGGTACGCCGCGGACAGGTTGAGCCGCAGTGACACGCGGTCCTTCGTCATCACCTCCTGGCCGGTGACGTGGAGCAGCTTCTCGCGCAGGTCGATGACCGCGAACTGCACCTTGCGCGCGACCGTCCACGCCGCGTGCCGGCCCGGCGGCAGCACCGCGTCCAGCACGCCGTCCACGTAGCGCAGCGCCACCGTGCCCTCCGTGGCCGTGGCCTCCACGTAGTCGCTGGCCGGAATCAGCGCGCGCACCTCGTCCCGCGGGGGCTCCGTCGCCACGCCGGACACGTCCACGCGCTCCACTCGCACCGTCGGCGTCTCCGGCCGACCGGTACGACCGGGCAGCCGCTGCGCCGTCCACACCTGGTGCTGGCCCCGTCCCAGCCACCGCACCGGCTGGCCGTGATGGAAGACCACCGCGCGCTCGTCCGCGCCCAGCTCCAGCACCTGGAGGTCCTTCTCCGGCACCAACGCGAGCTTCGCCTCGTCCAGCCGGGTGACGGGTGGCTCCAGCGGCACGCGCTCGAAGCGGACGTGCTGGAACGGACGCACCACCCAGTGCCGGCCCGGCCCCAGGTATTGCTCCGCCCGCCCGTTCACCACCACGAACAGCCGCTCGTTCTGCGCCACTTCCACCCGACCGATGCCCATGACACGTCACCTCGACGACAAGAAAGGAGTGCAGCCCGGCTGCTGGAGAAAAGGACCCCGCCGCCCCACGGGCGCGTCGCGCGAACAGACCGTCCGGAGCCGCGCTCATCCTCCCGAGCTTCCGCACCGGATGCCGGCCACGGACGGCGACCGGAGCGCTTCCGCGAACGGCACGGAAAGTCTCCAGAGGCCCTGGCGGCCGGCCAGTGTGCGGCGTGGGGAGGAGGACGCGGTGGACTCGCGTTGGCACCAGCGAAAAACGACGGGGTCCAGGCGAACGAAGGATTCGAACCTTCGACACCGAGATCTTGAGTCTCGTGCTCTACCAGGTTGAGCTAAGTAGGCCGCCAGAAGTTCCGAGACAAATTCCGGCCGCATGCCCAGCTTCCA
>NZ_JBKGHJ010000250.1:0-12353 GCF_046520365.1 Corallococcus sp. 4LFB | reverse complement strand
CCGGCACCAGCACGCGCCGCACCGCCTCCGCGCCCTGCTCCACGGCCTCGTGCAGCGCGGTGCCCTCGCCGGACTCCAGGCGCGACAGCGTCTTCAGGAAGGAGGCCTTCGCGCTCGGCTCCATGGCGCGCACGGGCAGCACCTGCTCCGCGTCCGCGTCGAAGGTGAGCAGGCCGACGTAGTCCCTGGGCCCCGCCCGCTCCACCAGCGCGCGCGCCGCCTCCACCGCCGCCGCCAGCGGCGCACCCCGCATGGACGCGCTGCGGTCGATGACCAGGTTCACCGCCACCGGGGCCCGAGGCGTCTCCGCTTCGGCCTCCAGGGTCACCAGCAGCAGCACTTCGCGGCCGCCTTCCGCGTCGCGCTCCACTGCCCAGGCCGTCTGCTTCATCCGCACTCCCGCATGGTGGGTGGGCCCCATCCCGCTTTCGCCGCGATTCGTCGCGACGGCCCCCTGGCCCCGGACGCCCCTGCGCTGGCCCGCGTCCGCCCGGAAGTCCTGTCGCTCTTCCTGGGAGGATGTCGGGTTTCCGGTCGTGAAAGCAACGTGTCCGGCCCGACCGGGCCCGTCCCCCCGCGCCCCATCCCGGCGCTGGCGATCAACACCCCGGGCCCCACCCGGCGCGCCTCGGGACGCCCTGCGTCACCCACGGACACCCGCGTTTCGGCGGATTCGTTCAGCCCTTTACGGATTTACTTCCAGAGGGTCCGGCACCGGTCATTTCCGGGGACCGCGCTTCCCAGGCTCGACCTGGCCCGAAAGGCCGGGAGCACTGGTGTTCACCGCACTGCATCAGCTTCCAGGAGTACCAGCCGCGCCCCCGGACTTCGACGTGGGCCCCCGCGCAGTCCACCGGCCGCGGGGGCTCCGGTTCACTCCGCCACGTGCCAGCCGCCCCAGGCCTCTTCGTCCAGGTGGCCCCAGCGCCGGTCCTCGGTGGGCTCCAGCGGCATCACCGTCCGGCCGAACTCGCCCTCGGCAGACAGCTCCAGGTCCTCGCGGCCCTCGTCCAGGTACGTGCTCTCGTCGTGGCTCATGTCCGGCTCCTCGGCGCTCCATTCACGGGGTGTACGGCCTTTGACGGCTCGCGTCCCCTTGGACGCCCTGCGTCGGTCAACCGGGCCCGCCCCATGCGGCGCCCTTTACAAGTTCATCTTGACCGATTTACCGACATGTTGGGAGTCCGCTGGCGTTTTGTAAAGCCCTTGGCTTCCCCAAGTCCTGGAACCGACATCCGGGACACGCCCGGCCGCCTGCCGTCCAACACACCGGGCGCGGGGGTTTTCCCCACGGGAAGCCTGGGAGAGGGGCTAGAAGGGCACCGGCCCGGACGGCGGTCTGGAAGCAGTGCAGGGACCGCTGCAGGACACGCCTTCCGCACGGCGCTTGATTCGCGAATCACCCCTGCTAGGGTTGACTACCACTCCAGAATTGCCGCAGCGCAGCAACCCGGCGTTGCCCGCCGTGCGGCCTCAGAGGGTCCCGAGGTTCCATGAACCCCATCATCACCGGCCTGCTGCTCGCAGGCTTCGTCTCCGTCTTCGTCATCACGATGTCCGGCCGCGTGGGCGTGCTGCTCGCGATGAAGAAGGAGAACCGGCTGGACCACATCCCCTACCGCGTGGCGCAGCTGGTGCGCTTCGGGTTGGGCCAGAAGCGCATGGTGGACCCGGAGGAGTTCACGCCGGGCCTGTTCCACATCTTCATCTACGCGGCGTTCATGGTGCTGGCGGTGCGCACGTCATGATGTTCGTGATGGGCTTCTCGTCCACCGCGCTGGACGTGCTCACCGACCTCTCCCACCCCGCGTGGGACGCCGCCCCGCCGCTGCTCCTGCTCTACAAGGTCTACCTGCTGGCCAAGGACACGGTCGCTGCGCTGGCGCTGGCGGGCGTGGCGTACTTCGTGTGGACGCGCTGGAAGGTGAAGCCGGACCGCATGTCCCAGTCCTGGGAGGCCTACCTCATCCTGGGCTTCATCGCGGGCCTGATGATCACCGAGTTCATGTTCGGTGGCAGCCACATGGTGGCCGCGCACGCCGCCGCGCAGCAGGTCCCCATGGGCGCGACCCAGGTGCCGGCGGCGCCGTCCGCGCTGGTGTGGTGGGAGCCCATCACCAGCCTGACGGGCCTGGCGATGATGCCCCTGGGCGCCACCACGGCGCACGTGCTGGGCGTGGCGGGGTTCTTCATCCACCTGACCCTCATCCTGGCGTTCCTGAACTTCCTGCCGCTGGGCAAGCACTTCCACATCATCACGGGCCTGCCCAACGTCTTCTTCCAGCGCACGCACTCCACCGGCAAGCTGCCCACGCCCAACCTGGAGAAGGAGGAGTTCGGCGCCGCCACGGTGAAGGACCTCACCTGGAAGAACGGCCTGGACCTCTACTCCTGTACGGAGTGCGGCCGGTGCCAGACGCACTGTCCCACGTACATCACGGGCAAGCCGCTCACGCACAAGGGCGTGAACCAGGACCTGAAGCACTGGATCTGGGAGCACGAGCGCTGGGTGGAGGAGGGCTACAACCCCCACGGCGCGAAGGAGCCCCTGCCTGAGATTGTCGGCAGCGCGCTGAAGGCGGAGACGGTGTGGGCGTGCACGAGCTGCGGCTGGTGCGAGCAGGCCTGCCCGGTGTTCATCGAGAACGTCCCGCGCCTCATCGACATGCGCCGCTACCAGGTGCAGGTGAAGGCGGAGTTCCCGCCCGAAATCCAGCGCGTGTTCGAGGGCATGGAGCGCCAGGGCAACCCCTGGGGCATCGGCCAGGACCGGCGCGACGAGTGGGCGGAGGACCTGGCGCTGCCAACCTGGGGTGACGGCGGCGAGTACGAGTACCTCTTCTTCGTGGGCTGCGCGGGCAGCTACGACGACAAGCAGAAGAAGGTGAGCCGCGCGCTGGTCAAAATCATGCGCGAGGCGGGCGTGTCCTTCGCGACGCTGTCCAAGCAGGAGATGTGCAACGGCGACTCCGCGCGCCGCATGGGCAACGAGTACCTGTACCAGACGCTGGCCAAGACGAACGTCGAGTCCTGGAACGCGATGGGCGTGAAGGCGGTCATCACGCAGTGCCCGCACTGCTTCAACACCATCAAGAACGAGTACCCGGAGTTCGGCGGCGAGTACCGCGTCATCAACCACACGCAGCTCATCAACGAGCTGCTCAAGGACAAGCGCATCCGGCTGTCCTCGGTGATGAACGCCGGAACGAAGCTGACCTACCACGACCCCTGCTACCTGGGCCGGCACAACGGCGTGTACGACGCGCCCCGTGAAGTGCTCAAGAGCATCCCGGGCCTGGAGGTGGTGGAGATGCAGCGCAGCCAGCGCGAGGGCTTCTGCTGCGGCGCCGGTGGCGGCCGGATGTGGATGGAGGAGCACATCGGCACGCGCATCAACCACAACCGCATGAACGAGGTGGCCCTCACGCTGAAGCACGCGGAGGACCCGAACACGCCGTTCCCCGACGCCGCGGACAAGAAGAAGCCGGGCATGGTGGGCGACTACAAGGAGCAGGGTGGCAAGGGCATCGTCGCGGTGGCCTGCCCGTTCTGCTCCACCATGCTCAACGACGCGAAGAACGACACCGGCCGCGAGCAGATCCAGGTGAAGGACATCACCGAGCTGGTCGCGGACTCCATGGAGACGAGCAACAAGGGCGGCACGGTGAGCCCCAGCCCCGTGGTGAGCGCCAAGCCGGAGTAACGCGGCTTGCGGAGGTGACGAGGGTCCGGTGGCTCCCCGAAAATGGGAGCGGCCGGGCCCTTCGTCTTTCCGGGGGCTGGGGGCTACTTGCGGCCCTTGGGGGCGTTGCCCTCCGAGCGCAGCACGCGCTCCAGGCGCTTCGTGGCGCCGTCGTCGCCCAGCTTGCCCGCGACGTAGGCGCCCGCGGAGGCGAGCTTGCGGCGGAAGTCGCCGGGCGCGACCTCGGACGCCCGCGAGGGGCGCGCGGGAAGCTCGTCGATGCCCTGGTTCCGGAGCAGCGTGCGCGCCATGTCCTTCTCGTCGGCGGTGGCGTGGGAGGACAGCAGCGCGCAGACGTGGACGTGGCCGTAGGCGGCGGCGGCGACGAAGGGCGTCTCGCCCACGGAGTCCGGCAGCGTGGGGTCCGCGCCGGCCTCCAGCAGCACCTGCACCAGGGCGTCCTGGCCCGAGCGCGCGGCGGCCATCAGCGGCGTGCGCCCCTCCGCGTCGAAGGGGTTGGGGTCCGCGCCCGCGTCGAGCTGGGCGCAAAGGGCGGCGCGGTCACCCGCGGCGACGGCATCGAACAGGGACACGGTGCGGACCTCCGGCAAGGACGCGCGGGAGCATGGCGGTTCGGCGGACGCGATGCCAGGGCAGGGCCCCGCGCCTGGGCTCTACGGGCGGGGCGTGGAGGGCATTGCCGTTTCGCGCCGCCGGGTGCCCGCTTAAGGGGGAGGCAGGAGGCATGGCGTGGCCCTCATCGCGGCGCGAGTCCTGGGAGCGACGTTCGTGGTCGTGGGCCTGTCCATGCTGGTGATGACCTGGGGCTCCTACCGGCGGGACCTGGGCATCCTGCGCGAGGGGCTGCACGCGGAGGGCACGGTGGTGAAGAAGGAGCTCCTCGCGGCCCCGGACGACAGCGACTACGTGCTGCGCTACGCCTTCACGCCGCCGGACGGCACGCGGCGGGAGCACCAGCGCAACGTCTCTCCGGAGCTGTGGAAGCGGCTGCGCGTGGGGGACCGCATCCAGGTGCGCTACGGCCAGAGCGA
The DNA here is from genome assembly GCF_046520365.1 of Corallococcus sp. 4LFB. Taxonomy (NCBI): domain Bacteria; kingdom Pseudomonadati; phylum Myxococcota; class Myxococcia; order Myxococcales; family Myxococcaceae; genus Corallococcus; species Corallococcus sp. 4LFB. Next base: position 7,619 of record NZ_JBKGHJ010000250.1, on the reverse strand, counting down.
CCCGCGCCGCAGCTTCCCCGAGGGCCAGGGGGTGACGTCGCTGGGGCTCGCCGTCTTCCTGAGCTTCGTGCTCGTGCTGCTCACCCTCATCGGAAGCGTGGCGCTGTTCGGCAGGGCGGTGCCCGAAGCGCCCCCGGTTGCCTCCGCCTCCCTCCCCCCGTCATCCTGAGACCGCCATGCCCATGAACGCGCTGCTGATGGGGGTGCTCGTCGTGGGAGCCTCGCTCCTCACGTTGGTGCGGCTGCTGCTCCAGCATCAGCTCACGCTGGAGCTGCGGGAGCAGGGGCTGCACGCCTGGGGTGAGGTGACCCACGTCCGCAGGAGCTGGCTGAACGCGAGGCACCGCATCGTGGAGTACGTCTTCCCCCTGCCGGACGGTGGGGAGATCCGCGGCGAGTACAAGGAGCACCGGAGCGGGCTCCTGTCCCAGCGCGCCTCCGAGGGAGACTCGCTGGAGTTCCTCTACCTGCCGGACAATCCCCACCGGCACCAGCGCGTGGGCGCGGAGGTCGGGCTGTTCACCGTCCTGACCGGCGGCGTCGGGCTGGTGGTCCTCATGGCCCTGGCCATCCTCCTGCTGATGAACGCGCCCTCGAAGAAGGCCCCGGCGCCGCGCGGGCCCACGCCCGTGGGCAGGCTCCGGACCTACGACGAGCCGACCCCGCGCGCGAAGCCGCCTCCCCCCACCCGGGAGAAGCGGCAGGCAGGCGCGTATTAGTTGGGCCCGTAGAAGGGCTCGTTCGCGGCGGGCACCGCGAGCGTGACGGAGCTGGCCGTGGAGGACACCGGCGCCAGGTAGATGCTGGGGTCACCGCCGGAGTCGTTGAAGAGGAAGCCCAGCTGCGTGCTGCCCGCCCAGCTGGGGAAGCTCTCCTGCACGGTGCTCGACGTGTAGTCCGTCAGCCGCCGCAGGGCGCCGCTGATGCCCGTGGCCGTCACGTTGCCCACGAAGATGCGCGTGCTTCCGTTGGACAGTCGCCCGTCCACCGCGATCTGCCGCCCGTCCGGCGAAATCACCGCACGGTTCGCGATGGCCAGCACCTCGTTGCCCAGCCGCACGTAACTGGGGCTGCCGCCGCCCACCGGTACGAACGCGAGCTGGTCGTACTGGAAGGTGTTGTTGCCCGCGGGCGCCACCACCGTGTTCCCGCTGGGGAAGAAGGACGGCGCGCCGTAGGAGATGGTGGTGCCCGGCGTCAGCTCCGTGAAGCCGCTGCCGTTCACCGCGATGCGCCCCAGCGAGCTGACCGACCCCGAGCCCCGGTCGAACGCGAACACGATGGTGCGCCCGTCCGGGCTGAACGTGGGCCCGCGGAAGTTGGTGCACGCGCCGCACGCCGCGTCGTTGCTGCTGATGAGCGTGGCCACCGAGCCGCCGGAGGTCGGCACCGTCTGGATGGACGACGTGCTGCCCGACTTCTGCACGAACACGATGCTGCTGCCGTCCTTGGAGATGGAGGGCGTGTACGCGCCGCCGCCCGTCGTCAGCCGCTGCGGGCTGTTGGGGTCGCCGTCGTCGTCCACCACGTAGACGTTCCGGTCGTCGCGCACGAAGGCGAAGCCCTGGTCGAAGAGGACGTCGCCGATGGTGCCGCCTCCGCCCGCGTCATCCAGGGGCTCGCACGCCCCCAACATCCCCACCGCCACCACACCGCCGAGCCATCGCCGCATGCCCATCATCCTGTCTCCCGCTGTGCCGGCCCTGTCACACACCCACCGCGCCCGAACACTACAGGGCGCGCGGGACAGGACGTCAACGCACCCGGAGGCATTCACGCGCCCCCGTGTCCGGGAGCGCGCACGGGTGTTCAGCGGTTGAGGCGGTTCAGTTCGTTGCGGCAGACGTTGCAGGGGCCCAGCGACTTGCGGTCGATGTCCTGCGGGGACTGCGGGAGGAACATCACGCAGCGCGAGTCCTCGCAGTACGACAGGCCGATGAGGTGCCCGGCCTGGTGCACCGCCTCCACCTGCACGCGGCGGCGGAGCGTCTCACCCTCCGCGCCCTGGCGCAGCCGGTACAGGCTCATCACCGCGACCTTGGACTCGCGGTCCGCCTGGCCGAAGACGAAGGGCGAGTCCGGTTCGAAGAGGTCCGCGTCCGTCACGCCCATCACCAGCTCCTGGGGCGCGTCCTCCAGCACCGTGCCCAGCCGCCGCATGATGGCGTTGCAGTGGTACTGACCGCGGTCCTTGTTGAAGGCGTAGGCCGGCGACGACAGCGCCATCCGGCTCACGGCCGTGCTGACGCCCAGGTGGGTCGCCAGCGGATCCTGCAAGCCGTTCACGAGCGCGGACGGTGGACTGCCCACGGTGACCAGCAGGAGCGTCTTCTGCGGCATCAGCCCACCGCCTTCTACCTCCGGACGGCGACGTTGACCGCGTCCCCCCGGAGCGGAGTGGCTGGGGCGCAAGGATTCGAACCTTGATAATCAGAGTCAAAGTCTGACGTCCTGCCATTAGACGACGCCCCAGCAGGTTCGCACGCGTACTCGTGGGCCGATACTACGGCACTTTGACGGGCGCGGGAACCCACTCTGACGATGGGCCCCTCCGGTCGTGGAGTGCGGGGGTGGATCACTCCCCCCGGGCGCCACTCGGGGGGGCGGGCGAGGGGGCGGGCTGTCATCCACCCGACAGGCGCCCCCTGCCCTTCTCCAGCCTTCAGCCCTTGAGCACGGCCAGGGGCGTGAGCCGGACGCGGGGCGTCACGAGGTCCGCCTCGTCCTCCAGCACCTCGGTGAGGTCCCGGTAGGCGGCGGGCGCCTCCTCCACCAGGGCGTGCGTCCGGCCCGGGTCGAACACCACGCGGCGCAGGGCGTGGACCAGCGCGTCCGGGCGGATGCGGGCGCGGGCCTCCGTGCGGGTGAGGACGCGGCCCGCGCCGTGCGAGCAGGAGCGGAAGGCGCGGGGCTCCGCGAGGCCCTCGACGACGTAGGAGGCCGTGCCCATGGAGCCGGGGATGAGCCCCCGGGCCCCCGCGTCCAGCCCCACCGCGCCCTTGCGGTGGACCCAGAGCGCGCGGCCGAAGTGCGTCTCGGAGGCGACGTGGTTGTGGTGCACGTCCACGGCGCTGTCCGCGTCCGGCGCCACGCCCAGCACGTCCGCCAGCACCGCCAGCGCCCGGACCGCGAGCTGGTCCCGGTTGGCGCGGGCGAAGCGGCACGCCAGGTCCAGGTCATGGACGCAGGCCTGGCCCTCTTGGGTGTCCGTGCGCAGGGCGGGCGGCGTGCCCTGGCCCAGCGCCCGGGCCACGCGCTGATGGTGTTCTCCCACGGCGCCCCCCACGCCCCGCGAACCGGAGTGGATGAGCAGCCAGAGGTCCCCCGCCCCGTCGCGGTCCAGCTCCAGGAAGTGGTTGCCGCCCCCGAGCGTGCCCAGGTGGCGCGGCGCCAGCCGCTCCCAGGCACGGGCCAGCTTCTGGGTGGACAGCGGCGGGGCTTCGAGCCCGGGAGGCAGGGGCAGGCCCCGTCCCCGGTGCACCGCGTCCCCCACCGGGATGACCCGCGCGAGCTGGGACAGGAGCCGCTCCAGGTCCGCGCGCGACAGCGAGGCGGCGGGGAAGGCGAAGCGGTGCGCGCTCACGCCGCAGCCCAGGTCGTTGCCAGCGCGCCGGGGACGACGTGGGCCTGCGTGGCGAAGACGGTGCCCACCGCCACGCCCGACGCCAGGTGCACGTCCGGCATCACCGCCACGTGCTCCGTGACGTAGGGCTGCGCGGCGAGCTGCTGGAGCTGCTTCAGGGCCGCCGCGGGCACGTGCGCGCCCAGGCGAGGAGGGGCAACCGCGCCCGGGGGGACTTCGAGGACGCGGGGCATCATGCGTCACCTCCGTCCGTGTCCTGGGCTTCGGGCTCCGTGCGCGGGGCGGTGCCCACGAGGACGAAGCGCAGGTGCGGGGTGCGCTTGAGGTTCAGGTGCTGCGCGAGCTGCGAGCGCAGGTAGCCCTCCGCTCGGGTGAGGGCCTCCTTCACGTCGGCGGGGTCCGCGTCGTGCGGCAGCGTGTAGCCGATGCTCGCGATGCGGCCTTCGGGGGACAGCTCGAACGACGTCAGCGCGACGCCTTCGAGCCGGGGGTCGGACAGCTCGCCACGGAACAGCAGCGAGAGCTCCTCGGAGAGGGTGGACTGGACGCGCAGGTGACGCGCGGACGGGGCTTCGGAATGGAACAGCGAGGAGCCCGAGCGCCGGGAGGACGCGCGGGGACGGCGATGCCTGGAAGAGGACATGAACGAAGACGGATTCCTGCTGGCCGTGCCGGAGCACGGCCGGGGTGTGCACGCGAGTGACTCCGCGCGGACACGCCGTCTGGACCTCACGGCGAAGGCGTCCTCCACGGCCGCGACGGCGCTCACGAGGGCGCCGCCTTCGGACGGGAGCTGGACGCCGCCGGTGACGCTAGACGCGCGACCCCGCGGAGCGAACCGAGACCACCCTGGCGACACGTCCCATGGCACACCTCCCGCCGCGCCACCGCGCGGACCGTCCACCGGATGCGGGGGAACACACGCATCCGTCCGAGCCCTGACGCAGGGGCCTCATGGTCCCTGACACGCGGCGCTGTCCTCTGCTGTCCTCTGGTGACCAGCCGCTCCATCCACCATCCGACGCGCGGCGCAGGTCGGATTGGCGGGGCGGCCTTCCCCATGCAAGCAGGGGGCGGGAGGCTTCATGGCCGAGACTTTCGACGTGGTGGTGATTGGGGCGGGGCCCGCGGGCGAGAACGCGGGCGCGCGGGCGGCGGCGGGTGGCTTGAAGGTCGCGCTGGTGGAGCACGAGCTCCTGGGCGGCGAGTGCTCCTACTGGGCCTGCATGCCCAGCAAGGCGCTCTTGCACCCCGGCGAGACGCTGTGGCTGGCGAAGCACACGCCCGGCGTGCGCGAGCTCATCCAGGGCCCGCTCAAGGCGGACGCCGTGCTCAAGCACCGCGACCAGATGGTGTCCGGCTACGACGACAAGTCCCAGGTGAAGTGGGCGGAGGGCGCGAAGCTCACCGTCATGCGCGGCCACGGCCGGCTCACCGGCCCGCGCAAGGTGGCCGTCACCGGCAAGGACGGCAAGGTGCGCGAGCTGGAGGCGAAGCAGGCCGTCGTCGTCGCCACGGGCAGCAAGCCGCGCCTGCCGGACATCGCGGGGCTGAAGGACTCCAGGCCGTGGGACAACCGCGAGGGCACCGGCGCGAAGGCGGTGCCGGGCCGGCTGGTGGTGCTGGGCGGCGGCGTGGAGGCGGTGGAGCTGGCGCAGGCGTGGCGCGAGCTGGGCTCGGAGGTGACGCTGGTGCAGCGCGGGCCCCGCGTGCTGAAGCGCTTCGAGCCCTTCGTGGGCGAGCAGGTGGCCCAGGCGCTGCGCGACCGCGTGCGCGTGCTGCTGGAGACGCAGGCCACCAAGGCGCAGCGCTCCGGCGCGCAGGGCGAGTACACCATCACGCTGACCGGCGGGGACACGCTGCGCGCGGACGCGCTGCTCGTCGCCATGGGCCGCACCGCGCGCACGGACGACCTGGGCCTGGACACGGTGGGGCTCAAGCCCGGCGCGTCCATCGAGGTGGATGATCAGCTCCGCGCCAAGGGCGTGGACGGCGGCTGGCTGTACGCGTGCGGCGACGCGAACGGCCGCAACCTGCTCACGCACATGGGCAAGTACCAGGCGCGGCTGTTGGGTGACGTCCTCCTGGGCAAGCCCGCGAAGGCGTGGGCGGACGCGAAGGCCACGCCGCAGGTCATCTTCACGCACCCGCAGGTGGGCAGCGTGGGGCTCACCGAGGACAGGGCGCGCAAGGCGGGCGTGCCGGTGAAGACGGTGCAGTACGACCTGGGCAACGTGGCCGGCGCGTCCGTCATGGGCCAGGACCTCAAGGGCACCGCGAAGCTGGTGGTGGACGAGCAGCGCCGGGTCATCGTGGGCGCCACGTTCACGGGCCCCGGCGTGGGGGAGATGCTCCACGCGGCCACCATCGCCGTCGCGGGCGAGGTGACGCTGGACACGCTCTGGCACGCGGTGCCGGCGTACCCCACCGTGAGCGAGGTGTGGCTGCGGCTGCTGGAAGCCTACGGCCTGTGATTGCGGCGGGGCGCCCCCGCGTGGAATGGTGCGCGCCCCACCGTGCCCCCTCTCGTGAATGAGCACCGCCAACGCGCATCCCTGAAGGTGGAGTGGGCGCTGTTGCTGGTGCTCGCCGTGGCGGCCGTGGCGGTGGGGCAGCATCCCCGGCGCGGCGCGGACTTCCGCGTCTACCTCACCGCCGCGGAGCGCTTCCGCCAGGGCACGGACCTCTACCGCGCGGAGGACGGCACCATGCCGTTCAAGTACGCGCCCGTCACCGCGCCCCTGTTCCTGCCCTTCACCGCCGTGCCCCCGCGCGCGGCCGTGGCGCTGTGGAACCTGGGCTCCGTGCTCGCGCTCGGCGCCGTGTCCGTGCTCACGCGCCGCGCGGTGCCTGCGTCTGGAGAGGCGACTCCGTGGGCGTGGGCGCCGGTGCTCGCCACCGCGGTGCTGCTGCCCGCGTTCTCCTTCGAGATCTTCTACGGCCAGGTGGACGCCGTGCTGCTGTGGCTGCTGGTGCTCGCGGCGGTGGGCGCGGAGCGGGGCCGCGTCTGGGGTCCGGGCGCGGCCTTCGCCGTCGCGTGCCTGCTCAAGCCCCCGGCCGCGCTGCTGGGGTTGTTCTTCCTGGCGCGCAGGCACTGGCGCGTCGTGGGGACCACGGCCCTGTTCGGCGTCCTGCTGGTGCTGCCCACGCTGGGCCGCTACGGGTGGACGGGCACGCTGTCACAGCTGCGTGACTGGACGGAGACCCTGGCGCGCACCACGCCGCCGTGGGCGCTGGGTCACAACCCGCAGGGCCTGCCCACGCTGCTGCTGTCGCTGGTGCTGCCTCCGGAGTCGATTCCGCCAGGGGGCGCGATGACGCTGGCGCAGGCCGTGGCGCTGGGGCTGTTCGTCGTGGCGCTGGTGTGGGCGCGGCCCGGGCCCGTGGAGCTGCTCGCGTTCTGCTGCCTGGGCGTGACGCTGTTGTCACCGTTGGCGTGGCGCGCGAACTACCTGCTCGCGTGGCCGGTGATCCGCGCGGCGCTGGAGGGACGCTCGCGCCTGGGCCAGGCGTGCGTGGCATTCGTGGCGCTCATCGGCCTGGCCGTGTCGGACGCGGTGCTGGGAGCGGACCAGGCCCGGCGCGTGCTGCTCTTCCGGCCGTTCGCGGTGGCGTACTCCGCGCTGCTGATCGCGCTGGTGTGGCAGACGCGGCGGCACGGGACGCCAACGGCGGTTCTCTCCGACAAGGCCGTGACGCACCTGCCGCGCGATTTTTTGAACGCTCGCGGTTCGTGACCCAATCGAGACACGGCCGGGGGCAAAGTGTCACGGAGCCTGAACCTTCGTGACACACGGCGTCGCTATATGCGTCCCCGTCATGTTCGAAACGTTCGACAGCGCCTCCAGCGCCCCCGCCGCCCGGCGGTTCGCGCTCTCCACGACCGCGTCGGTCGCCGTCTTCGGACTCATCGCCGTGGCGGCGATGACCGCGGCCAACACCGTGAAGGAAGTCATCAAGGAGAAGAAGGTGGACGTCGTCTTCCGTCCCCCTCCCCCTCCGCCGCCTCCCGTCGTGGAGGTGAAGCCGCCGCCCC
>NZ_JBKGHJ010000024.1:0-35981 GCF_046520365.1 Corallococcus sp. 4LFB | reverse complement strand
GGCGCGGACGGAGCCGCGGCGGCGGGAGCCTGGGCAGGCGCCTTCGGAGCGGCCGGAGCCTGGGGCGCGGGCGCCCCGGCCTTGGCGCCCTTGGGCGTGAGGAACGCGATGGGCGCGCCGACCTTGGCCATGTCGCCCTCGCGCACGGTGATGCGCGCGAGCGTGCCGTCGTCGTACGCCTCCACCTCGAGGTTGGACTTGTCCGTCTCCACCTCGGCGATGGCGTCCCCGGAGGAGACCTTGTCCCCCTCCTTCTTCAGCCACCGGACGATCTTCCCCTCCGTCATCGTCGGGGAGAGCGAGGGCATCAGGATGGCGATGCCCTCACCCGCGCCGCTGGCGGCGGGGGCCGGAGCCTGCTCGGGAGGCTTCGGGGCGGCGGCGGGCGCCGCGGCCTTCGGGGCCTCCGTCTTCTGGGGGGCCGGGGCGGAAGGAGCGCTCCCCGTGGCCTTCTCACCCTTGGCGCCGAGGTAGCCGATGGGCGACCCCACCGCGGCGACCTCGCCCTCGGGCACGGCGATCTGGATGAGGTAGCCGTCGTCGAAGGCCTCCACCTCGAGGTTGGACTTGTCCGTCTCCACCTCGGCGATGGCGTCTCCGGAGGAGATCTTGTCTCCCACCTTCTTCAGCCACTTGACGATCTTCCCCTCCTTCATCGTCGGGGAAAGGCTGGGCATCTGAATGGGCGTCGACATGCGCGTTCAGGCTCCCTCGCGGTACAGGACCTTCTTGATGGCGGCGATGATCTTGGGCGCGTCCGGCTGGGTCGCGTTCTCCAGGTTCGCCGCATAGGACATGTTCACGTCCAACCCGGTGACGCGCACGACGGGCGCGTCCAGGTCGTCGAACGCCTGGGACTGGATGAGGTCCACCACGGACGCGCCGATGCCGGCCAGCGCCCAGCCCTCCTCGCAGATGACGACGCGGTTCGTCTTGCGCACGCTCGCGAGGATGGCCTCCTCGTCCAGGGGGCGCAGGGTGCGCAGGTCCAGCACCTCCACGCTGATGCCTTCCTTCGCCAGGGCCTCCGCGGCCTCCATGCAGAAGTAGTACATCCGGCTCCAGGTGATGAGCGTGACGTCCGTGCCCTCACGCTTCACGTCCGCCTTGCCCAGGGGGACGATGTGCTCGCCTTCCGGCACCTCGCCCTTGACGGCGTAGAGGCGCTCGCCCTCGAACATGACCACCGGGTTCTCGTCCCGGATGGCGCTCTTGAGCATGCCCTTGGCGTCCGCCGGGGTCGCCGGGGCAATCACCTTCAGGCCGGGGAAGTGCGCGTAGTTGGCCTCCAGCGCCTGGCTGTGCTGGCTGGAGAGCCGGCCGCCCGCGCCGCCCGGGCCGCGGAACACGATGGGGCAGCGCAGCTGGCCGCCGCTCATGTGGCGCAGCTTGGCCGCGTTGTTGACGATCTGGTCCATCGCCAGGATGGCGAAGTTCCAGGTCATCATCTCCACCACCGGGCGCAGGCCCACCGCGGCGGCGCCGACGGAGAGGCCGGTGAAGCCCAGCTCGCTGATGGGCGCGTCGATGATGCGCGCGCTCCCGAACTTGTCCAGCAGGCCCTGGGACACCTTGAACGCGCCGTTGTAGCGGCCCACCTCCTCGCCAATGAGGAACACATTGGCGTCGCGCTCCATCTCCTCGGCGAGCGCCTGGTTCAACGCTTCGCGATACATCAACTCGGGCATCGTCGGCTCCGAACTCGAATCTCGAAAGGGTAGTGGCTTGGGGGAGGCGTGAGCGCTAGCGGCTCAGGCCCGCCTTCTTGTCCGCCTGCTCGGCCTCGGCGCGGGGCTCCAGGTCCCAGGTCACCTTCAGCTCCTGGCCCGACGGGTACTTCGGCCAGTTGGTGACCTTCACGCCCAGCACGCGCTCGCGCGGGCGCACGTCCTCCTCGCCCGGCTCCACGATGGTGTCGCGCCACAGCTCGTCCACGCTGGGCTCGGGCGACTCGTCGGCGAACTTCACCGCCGCGTCCACCGCGCGCTTCTCCTCCTCCTCGATGGCCTCGAAGTCCGCGTCGGTGAGCTTGAAGCCCTGCTTCATCGCGAACTCGCGCAGCTTCGGGATGGGGTCGTTCTTGCGCTCGTCCTCCACCTCCTGCTTGGTGCGGTAGTTCGCCGGGTCCGCCATCGAGTGGCCGCGGAAGCGGTACGTGTTCGCCTCCATCAGCACGGGGCCCTTGCCCGCGCGGCAGTACTCCGCGGCGTCCTTCACCGCCTCGTACATCTTGAGGACGTCCATGCCGTCCACCGCTTCGCCGCGCATGCCGTACGCGGACGCGCGCTTGTGGATCTCCGGCACCGCGGACGTGCGCGCGATGGCCGTGCCCATGCCGTAGCGGTTGTTCTCGCAGATGTAGATGACCGGCAGCTTCCACTTCTGCGCCATGTTGAAGGTCTCGTGGAACGAGCCCTGGTTGGCGGCCGCGTCGCCGAAGAAGCACACCGTGACGCGGTCTTCGTTGCGGTAGCGGCTGGCGAAGGCCATGCCCGCCGCGAGCGGAATCTGCCCGCCGACGATGCCGTAGCCGCCGTAGAAGTGGTGCTCGATGTCGAAGATGTGCATCGAGCCGCCCTTGCCCTTGCTGTAGCCGGAGCCCCGGCCGAACAGCTCCGCCATGATCATCCCGGCGTCGCTGCCACGGGCCAGCGGCTGGCCGTGGTCGCGGTAGGCGGACAGCATGTAGTCATCCGGACGGATGGCCTCGTTGCAGCCCACCGCCACGGCCTCCTGGCCGATGTAGAGGTGGCAGAAGCCGGCGATCTTCCCCAGCGTGTACTGCTGGCCGGCCCGCTCCTCGAAGCGGCGCAGGAGGTACATCTTCCGGTACATCGTCAACAACAGGTCCTTCGAGTACGCGCTGGCCACCGCGGCATGCCTCCGTCTGGGCCGCCCCTGGGGACCCGAGGGGGAAAGGGCGGCGAACGCCGTGCGCCTCTTAGCGCGCGGCCAAGGGACTTCCAAAGCCTTTCAGAAACGTCCTCCACCCCGCCTTTCTTTCAGGCGCGGTGCGTCACGTCCTCCATGGAGAAATGCGGCACCGACACGATGCCCTCCATCAGTTCCACGGCACGTCCCGAGTGGTCCGTGGCCAGGTGGATGACTGTCGCCTCCGGGAAGCGGTGGCGGTAGTCATTGGCGTGCGTGGGTTCATTGTCGAACGCCGCCACCACGGTGCCCATGCGGCCCAGGCGCGCGTGCGCGTCGCGCTTGAACGCGTCGTCGTTCTCCGCGAGCGTGGGCTTCATGATGAGGTGCACGCGCCCGTCCGGGCCAGGGGGCGTCACCATCCCACAGCGCGCGAGGCACGCGACGGTGCCCTCGCGCATCGCCTCATGGCGGCCGGTGAGGTAGACGACCTGCGCGCTCGTGGCGGCCGCCGCCTGGGTGAAGGCCGCCGCGCCATCAATCGCCTCGTCGGAGACGCAGTAGGCGCTGGTGAAGAAGCGCTCCTGCCAGAAGGCGCGCGCGTCCGCGTAGCGCTGCTCCACCTCCGCGTCCGTCATGCCGCACGCCCGCATGGCGGCGCGCATGTCCCAGCCGGTGTCCCAGTGGCGGGGCTCGCACGCACGGAGCAGGGCCAGCGCCTGGGCCTCGCCGTACTCGCGCAGGATGCGCGCCTGGCGGGGCCGGTTGTCGAAGAGGGTGGAGTCCAGGTCGAACGCCAGGACCGCCTGGGGGCCGAGCGAGCGGGCCTTCTCCAGGATGCCCTTCAGCGTGTCGCGCCAGTCCGGCCGCACGCGTTGCTTGAGGTCTTCAAAAGCCATGGACGCCAGAAGATACATGCCCCCGGCGCGGGGCTGGCCATCAAATCACGCGCCCGCGCGCAACGCGGCCGGCTGGACGGGGACCGACCCCCCGGGCTCCGCCGACTCCGCCGCCGGAGCGTCTGGGGTCCGGACGAAGTTCTGCATGCGCTGGATGCCGTTGCGGTCCAGCACCAGGCGGACCAGCTGCGCGGACTCCTTGCGCACGCCCGCCTCCATCACCGTGAAGCGGAACACCAGGTCCACCGGGTAGCGCTTCGCGCCCCGGATGTGGCCCACGGAGAAGTCCTCCAGGTCCACGTACTCCAGCGCGAACTCCGGCTCGTCCATGTCGCGCAGGAAGCGCCCCACGTTCAGCCGCAAGATGTCCGTCACGCCGGTGAGGCCGCGCTCGGAGCGGGGCAAGAGGCGCGCGTCCAGCACGATGCGCTTCTGGTAGCGGATGACGGCCTCCGACAGCTCCCCCTGGGACACGGTGAGGAAGTCGTCGTGCAGCCGCAGGGACGACACCGCCTGCGGCACCTTCACCGCCGCGCCGTAGTCCACGCGCTCCTCGCAGATGCCGATGGCGCGCGCCGTGACGGGGTCCACCAGGTCCGTGGTGCGGTCGTACAGGTGCGTGGCGGCCACGCGGCTGAACATGCGCCGCAGGCCTTCCTTGATGCGGTCCTTCATCATGTAGCCGACCACGGCCACCAGGAAGAAGTTGAGGCTCACCTGCGTGAAGCGGACCTGCGCCCAGAGCGCCACCGACGTGGCGAACGCCATGGCCACGCCCGCCGCGATGGCGAACAGCACCTCCTCCCAGCCCTGCCGCCGCTGGCGCCGGCGCGAGGACAGGAAGAGCACGTTCATGCAGAACTTCTTCAGGAAGCCCAGCCGCTGCATGTACTCCTCGTTGTCCCCCGTGGGGCTCAACACGGAGCGCAGCCGGTGCTCCTTGCGGTAGGACTCCTCGCGCAGCACCGCCTCCATCAGCCCCTTGCGCAGGGGCAGCCACGGCCCCGTGCGCGGCAGCGCGTCCATGTCCGCCACCGCGCGGCGGAAGAACTGCTCCACCAGCAGGCTCACGTACTCGTCCACCAGCCGCAGCGACGCGCGCGTCTTCTCCTGGAGCTTCGCCTCCCCCGTGGCGCGCAGCCACGCGCGGAAGCGCTCCAGCACCACCGGCACGGAGTCCCCCGCCTGCCGCACCACCGACTCCAGGTCCACCCTGCCCGCCTCGCCGGCCTTGGCGTCGCAGCGCGTCTCCACCGTGGTGGCGAACCGGCGCAGCGCGCCGCGCAGCACGCACGAGAAGAGCTTCGCCTGGTAGACGACGTCCGCCTCCGGAGCCAGCCCCGTGCGCTGCCACGCCTCCAGCTTCACCAGCGGCGAGCCCTCCGAAGACAGGAGCTCTCCCAGCTCCATCACCGGCGTCTTGAAGCGCACGTAGTTGTGGATGTCCGCGTAGAAGTCCGCGCGAGGATACGTCTCCGCGTCGATGTTCAGGCTCGACGGCAGGAAGAGGTAGGCCTCCACCAGATAGCGCGTCTCGTCCACGCCCGTGGGCTGGTACTCGAGCTTGATCTCGAACTGCTTGCGGTCGTGGACGTCGAACCGGCTGTGGAGTGCTTCGGGGGCCTGGGACACGGACTCCAGTCTATGTCACAGGCCTGTCACACGGGAGCCACCCCCACCCAGGGACAGGGGAGCGTCCGGGGAGGCACACCCGGAGCGCTCCCGCGGCGCCTCAACCGTGGGTGCCCGTCCGGGACGACGCGCCCGGCACGGCGCCCGGGATGACGTCGCCCACCGGCAGGGGCGCGGCCCTGGGCTGGGGCTTCGCGTTCCACACCCGCGACGCCAGCACCAGGCCCAGGACGGCCAGGGGCAGCATGGCCATGGGCCAGGGCTTCCAGTTGGCGGGGTCCTTCATGGCCTCGCCCGTGGGCAGGATCTTCCCGTAGATGAGCGCGTGGATGGCGGTGCCCGCGTAGACCGCGCCGTCGATGATGCCCACCACGATGCCCGCGTTCTTCTTGCCGCCGAAGTCCATGGTGGCCGTGCCGGACAGCATGCCGTGCACGCCGATGACGCACAGGGACATGAACACCACGGACCAGCCGGCCCCGGCCGTCCCCAGCAGGAACACCGCGCCCACCGCGCCCAGCAGCAGGCCCGCGTAGAGCACCGTGGAGACCGGGCCGCGGCGAGAGTCGAAGATGCGGTCGCTGATGACGCCCGCGAACATGCCGCCCAGGATGCCCGCGACGCACGACAGCATGCCCCAGTTGGAGGCCACGAAGCCGCCGGACTCCCCCACCGCCTTGGCGTACTTGGGGAACCACTGCATCACCGCGTTGCGCAGGAAGCCGCTGCAGAACTCCACGCCCAGGATGATGAGGATGACGCGGTTGCTCAAGAGCTTGCCGAAGAGCTGCGGCACGCTGAGCGCAGGGCCCGTCTCCCCGCTGGACGCATCCGCCGTGTCGAAGTCCGGGTGGCCCGTCTGGGAGGGCGTGTCGCGGATGACGAAGAAGTCCAGCACCAGGAAGGCCAGCAGCAGCGCCGCGGGCACGAAGAACACCCACCACACCGGCGCCGCGTCCGCGATGAAGCGGCACCAGTCGAACGCGAAGTACAGGCCCAGCGAGATGAGGATGCCGAAGACGCCGCCCAGCTGGCCGCGCTCACGCACGTGGAACCACGACGCGTTCACCTTGACGATGGAGACCGCGCCGAAGCTCTGGAAGTACATGTTCACGCTGTAGAGGAACGCGAGCCACGCCACCACGCCGCCCGGCGGGGCCCAGCCGTTCTTCAGCACCGCGTACACCAGCCCGCCCATGGCGATGTTCGCCACCGCGGAGCCGCCCGCGGACAGCAGGATGGTAAAGCGGCCGCCCAGCCTGTCCGTCAGCGGGCCGTTGAGGAGGAAGGCCACGCCATACGTGAGCGTCCCCCAGAAGAAGATGGTCGCGAAGTCCGCGTTGGACGTCTGGGCGCCCATGGCGCTGGTCGCCACGTTGACGTTGTAGCGGCCCATGTAGAGGAACGCGTACGTCAGGCCCAGCGGGAACCAGTTGAAGAAGCGGCGCCGGCGGAACGCATCGCTGTGCCCCAGCTCCACCTTCGGGAGCCGCGAGAGCACCAGGCCAATGGCCCCGAGCAGGATGAGGATGGGCAACAGCTGGGCCAGCCACGGGGGCAGCGACGACATGCGACGAACCTCGCCTGGAGGAGGAAACGGACGGGCCGCACCCTACCCCGTCCCTCCTCCCCCCGGAAACAGCAAGCGGCTCAGGAAAGCCGGGCGAGCAGCCGCGTGAGGGACACCTCCGTCTTCGCGTCCGCGATGTCCCCGCGCCGGCACGCCTCCAGCACCGAGGAGAGCGGCCGCCACTGCAGGTGGAGGCCCTCCTCCAGGGGAGAGCCGTCCCCCTCCACCTCGCCCTGCGCCACGCCGGTGACGTCCACCGCGGCCGGGAAGACCTTCTCCGACAGGATGCCCGGCGCGAGGAAGAACGCCCCGCCCAAGAGCTGGATGTCCTCCGGCCGCACCGTGTAGCCCGCCTCCTCCTTCACCTCCTCCGCCGCGCGGCGGCGAAGGCCCTCCTCGCCCTTGTCGGACGGCTCCAGCAGGCCCGCGACGATCTCCTCCACGCGCAGATAGCTCACCGTGTCGGGCACCGTCATGGACGCGGTCTGCTCGCGGCGGAAGTACGCCGCGGGGCGCAGGTTCATCCGCGTCAGGACTTCCACGTTTCCATCCGGCGCACGGCGGTAGATGAGCACCGACACCGCGTCCAACCGGGGCCGGTCCACCACATCCACCCGGTACACGGAGGAGGAGGACCCGTCCGCGCGCCGGTTGCGGCAGCGCAGCCGGCGCACCCGGAGGAACCCCTCGTCACAACGCGCCGTGGCGGAGAAATCCTCGATGATCTCGATGTCAGTCACATTGGAACTGCTGGGACGCATGTCTGCCTGCTCTCCTGGTACCCAAGTAGGTGGAGGTGCCACGGTGGCGTTGCTTGCCCGTGCACCCTTGATCCCGTAGGTTGCGCCGTCCTCAAGTCGTCACTCCCTACGAATCACGGATCCGTCACGAATGTGTCGCGCACTGCTCGGCCTCTTCTGCGCCTGCGCCCTGGCTCTCGCCTCGTGCATGCCAGTACTGGAAGGCCAGGATTACCACCTCGAAGGTCAGGAGGTGCGGCTTACCCTCCTTCATACCTCTGACATCCACTCGCGGCTCATCCCGTACGACTTCACGCCGCTGAAGACGGACCAGGACCTGGAGCTCATCCCGGAGGCCGGGCCCTTCGGCGGCGCCACGCGCATCGCGTCCATCCTCAAGCGCGAGCGCAAGAAGGGCGACCGCATCCTGCACCTGGACTCGGGCGACTGCTTCCAGGGCGCGCCCATCTTCAACGTGAACACGGGCGAGGCGGAGTTCCGCTTCCTGTCCGAGCAGCACCTGGACGCCGCCGTGGTGGGCAACCACGAGTTCGACGCCGGCGCGCTCAACTTCACCCAGAAGGCGCGCAACTTCGCCAACTTCCCGCTCCTGGCCGCCAACTACTTCTGGGACGACCCGAAGACGACGGGCACCAACGGCACCGCCATGGTGACCAACCCCTACACCATCAAGACCCTCAAGGGTCTGCGGGTGGGCGTCATCGGCATGGCGAACATCTCCTCGCTCAACTCCATCGTGGAGGGCGGCAACAGCCTGCAGGTGACGCCGCTGGAGCAGAACGAGGCCGCGCGCGCCTACGTGGAGCTGCTGCGCCCGGTGACGGACCTGATTGTCATCGTCAGCCACCTGGGCCTCACCGAGGACCAGGATCTCATCCAGGGCTACGAGGCCTACTATGAGTACGGCCGCGCGAAGCCCTTCATCGAGCGCTCGCACGACGCGTGGAAGGTGCTGGAGTGGTTCGGGCCGGAAGGCAACGACAAGTCGGTGGTGCGCGTGCACATCGCGGGCGTCAGCGGCATGGACGTGGTGCTGGGCGGCCACCTGCACGTGGTGCTCAACCCGCCGCAGCTCGTGACGGACCCCGCCGGCCGCAAGGTCGTGCTGTCGCACTCGGGCGCGTTCGCCAAGTACGTGGGCCGGCTGGAGCTGGTCGTGAAGATGCCCTCTCAGCTGGGCGAGGGCGAGGGCGCCGAGGTCGTCAGCCAGGACTACCACGCGTTCCCGGTGGACAGCCTCTGGTGCAACGACGCGATGCGCGCGCTCCGCTTCGAGGACGGCGTCTTCTGGGACCCGGGCAAGTTCATTGAGGCGCCGGGCGTGCGCGAGGCCATCGCGGAGTGCGGCCGCCAGGAGGACGCGCAGACGACGGACCTGCTCATCCCGTACCTGCTGGGCATGGACGTGAAGCTGCAGCTCACTTCCATCTTCTCCTACGCCCCGCTCGACGTGCAGCGGCGCAACAACTCCAACGGCGGTGACTCGCCGCTGGGCAACATCGCCGCGGACTCCATGCGCAAGCGCAACCGCGTGGAGGCGGAGATGGCGCTCACCAACTCCCTGGGCATCCGCGACAACCTCTACGCGGGCGTCGTCACGCAGGAGGCGATGTTCAACGTGTTCCCGTTCGAGAACACCATCAACATCATGTACCTGTCCGGCGTGGAGATGCAGGAGATGTTCGACTTCGTCACCGAGCGCTCCGCGGAGCGCGGGTGCGTGAGCCAGGCGCAGATCTCCGGCGCCCGCTTCACCATGGACTGCGCCCAGGTGCAGCTCAACGACCTGCGCATCGCGTGCACCCCGGCCACGGTGGCCACGGACTGCCCCCAGGCGGACCGCGAGGGCCACGCGCCGTGGACGTGCCTGGAGGACACCGCGGGTTCGCGCTGCTGGGCGCACCCGGGCATCAACATCCAAATCAACGGCAAGCCGCTGGACACCAACGGCACGTACAAGGTCGCGGTGAACGACTACATCGCCAAGGGCGGCTCCGGCTTCACGGTGCTCAAGCGCAACACCACGCGCATCGAGACGGGCATCAGCCTGCGCGACTCGCTCATCGGCTACATGCAGGGCTTCTGCAGCTGCAAGGACCTGCTCGAGGGCAAGGAGACGTCCAGCAACGGCACGCGCTGCGGCTCGCTCGTCAACGGCAAGTGGACGGTGGATGAGAAGACGCTGAACTCCTGCAAGGTGTCCAAGGCCTTTGAAGACGCCCTCAACCGGAAGATGGTTGACCAGGAGGGTGGTTGCACCTGCCTGGACATGCTCAAGCTGCCCGCGGACGCTGCGGAGCAGCAGAAGGCCCTGGCCGCGTGCGGCCGGCCGGACCTGACGAAGGAAACGGCGCTGGCGGAGTGCGCGCTGCCGCAGGGCCCCTACACCGGCCGCTGCACCTGCCGCGACCTGCTGGTGGGCGGCAACCCCACCTGCGGTACCGTGACGAACCAGCTGCGCTCGTTCTGTGAGAAGCCCACAGCCATGCCCGTCGCGAGCGCCATCGAAGATGGCCGCATCGGGCGGAAGGTGAAGTGATGAAGCGACTCGTCCTGCTGTCCACGCTGGCCCTGGGGGCCGGCTGCTACACGAAGGAATCCGAGACGCCCACCGGGCTCACCTCGTTCCGCGTGGAGGTGACCAGCATCACCACCGGGGACTCGCCGGGCACGCTGCTGCCGGTGGTGAACGCGTGCGCCGCGAAGTACGGCAACGACCAGGCGGCGGTGCCGCCCACGGTGCGCGGCACGGCGGACTGCCCCTACACCCTGCCCCGCACGGACGTGGACATCGGTCTGTCCATCACCGCGCTGGACGGCAGCGGCGGGGAGATGACGTCCTTCAACGGGCCGGTGTCCTTCCGGGTCATCCCGGGCGACCTCACCGGTGACTACGGCAAGCGCTGGACCCAGCTCACCAACGGCAAGGGCACCGGCAGCGTGCGCGTGGCCCACCTGTACGGCGAGACGCACGTCTGGGTGCAGGACCAGGACCTGGAGCTGGACTACGCGGACGGCGGCGTCGTGGGCGACCTCTCCCAGCTGCCCCAGGAGCCGGCCACGCGCACGTACGCGACGGGCCTGTCCTCGGGCATCCGGTTCGAGGAGCCCGCGCTGGCTACCATCCAGCTGCCGGAGAGCGGCTCGGAGAGGAGCGTCTTCGTCAAGCAGTTCATGCGCGTGGGCCGTCCGCCGGAGGCCGGCGAGCCGCTGACGCAGAACTGCGACCCGGCGGACCCCAACAACGGCAAGCAGATGATGCTGCTGGTGACGGGCACGGACTCCAGCGGCTTCTACGTCACGGACATGACGGCCTGCCGCGTGCTGGAGAAGAGCGTCCCCGGCGCGAACATCCAGACCGCGGAGCCGGACGGCTACAACCCCGGCCGCTTCAACAGCATCTACATCTACAACTACTCCTTCCCGGAGGGGCTGGACTCCGGCGACCTGCTCTGGACGCTGTCCGGCACGGTGGCGGAGTTCACCAACACCACGCAGATGAGCTTCCCCGCCTGGACGCTGCGCGAGAACGTGCGCCTGCTGCCCCAGAGCGAGTGGAACAAGTACCTGGACCAGGTGCCGCCGGTGGAGGTGAACGGCCGGCTGTGCGGCTACAGCGGGTCGCCGTACCTGGACGACATCCTGTGTGGCTACAGCTACAAGAACTACAAGATGGAGAGCCTGGAGTCGTCGCTGGTGAAGCTGCGCCGGGTGAAGTTCCCCAAGGTGTTCCGCAACTGCGACGCCAACGGCAACAACGACATGCCCATGTTCTGCCCGGTGGGCTCCAGCGCGTCGCGCAGCTGGCAGAACTGCTTCGAGGAGCCGCCGGATGATCCGGACCTGCCGGAGCGCCAGTGCGTCATCGACTGCACGCTGGGCATTGGCGAGTACGCCGGCACCATCTGCGCGGAGAAGACGACGTACACGAACTTCGGCCAGTTCGTGGTGGAGATGAACGCCACGGGCCCGGCTTCCGCGGGCCTGGACGAGTCCGTCCCCGGCCGCATCCTGAACGTCACGGTGGGCAACACGTCCGTGAAGCCCTCGAAGACGCTGCCCCAGGGCTACCGGCTGAACGTCCTCTGCAACCAGCCGGTGCGCGCGCGCTTCGGCGACGACACCGTCACGGTGGACCAGACGGGCACGCTCATCCCCGCGAACACCCGCTACGAGTACACCCTGCAGGGCTCCGAGGTGACGGTCGCGCTGGTGCGCGACGCCGCCGCCACGGCCAACGCCAGCTGCAAGGTCGCGCCGGACGCGCGCTCGCGCATCAGCCTGCAGATCAAGGACGCGGTGCCGGACCTGAACCCGGACTGCAGCGAGAACGACCCTGACGCGGCGAAGGCGCTCCAGTGCCGGCAGCTGCGCGCGGCCACCTTCGACGTCGTGGGCCACCTGAAGCACGTGGGTCCCGCGCGTCCGCGCTGGAACGTCCTGCCGCGAGACCAGGACGACCTGTGCTGCTACCCCGGCCCGGGATGGAGTGCCCGAAGCCCATCAAGCCGTGCCCGTAGTCGCCATTCATCTTTGAGCAGTCGCATTGAGCGCCCCGGCGAGAAGCCGGGGCGCTGGGAGGAGCGGTCTCCCCCGGACCGCTTCCTGGAGGGAATTTGAAAACGTTGCAGACGCTGGCCCTGACGGGCCTGACAGCCCTTTCCGCGCCCGCATGGGCCGGGGACTTCGTGGACACCCGTTTGTCGTTCGTCTTCGCGGACGACAACGTGCTTGCGGGCGCGGGAGAGACGACTCCCAACAGCCCCAACGCGCGCTTTGGCGCGGGCAACCAGAACACGCAGTTCTACGACAACTTCAACACCAAGTTCTCCGGCTTCGAGTCGCTGTCGAACGTCGTGCTCTACAAGCGCATGCCGGCGTTCTTCGAGGGCCTCACCACGGAGGCGGCCCTCACGCTGCTGGTGCTCGAGCGCCCGTCCGGCGGTGTCGACATCCTGGACAACTCCAGCTACGTGCGCCTGAACTACCAGCCGCCCGGCTGGGGTGAGAAGGAAGGCATCTCGCTCACCGGCTTCCCGGTGTCCGCGGACCGCTTCCGTCTGGGCTACGCGTACCGCATCTCCTGGGGCGGCAGCCCCATCTTCACCAACCGCGCCGGCGCGGCCGGTGTGCCGGGCGCCAAGCTGCAGCTGACGCGCGACCGCTGGTACGCGTACCTGGGCGGCAAGACGGCGCTGGTGCTCAACGACCTCATCCTGGAGCAGGAGACGCTCTACGGCGTGATGGCCGGCGCGGGCTGGGACATCCTGGAGACGCTGCGCGTGGAGGCCGGCGGCGGCTACTTCCAGAAGGGCATCGTCCCGGGCCTGGCGAACCAGTCCATCGAGGCGGGCGTCAACGCGGCCGGTGTGTCCGGCCAGGTCGTCTACCACGTGGGCGTGCCGGTGGGCACGAGCGTGGACTTCCGGCTCTACAAGAACGACCCGGAAATCTACCAGCGCTTCTTCGCGCCGGAGCAGTACCCGGGCGGCCTTTCGTACTCCCTCTCCCTGGAGGGCAGCTACCTCACGCAGACCCTGCAGGACCCGGACAAGTTCGGCGCCACCAAGCCCCAGGGGGCCGTGGCGCTCGCCTTCCAGGGCCGCGCGAAGCTCAACCGGTTCCGCTTCAACGCGCTGGCGCTGGTGCGCAGCCTGTCCTTCATCCAGTTCGACGTGCCGGGCTTCCCCCCGTTCCAGGACTTCCCCACGGGCACGGTCCTGAAGCCGGAAGTCTTCGGCGCGCTGGGCGTGGACTACAACATCGCGAGCCTGCACCTGACGCCGGGCTTCATCTTCGGCGCGCAGCAGCCGGCGTCCTTCCGCAGCCCGGTGCCGCTCGTGGGCGGCAGCAACCCGCCCCCCAGCCTCACCGGCACGCGCACGGTGGTGGTGCGTGACGCCAACCAGCTGAGCATCCTGCCCAGCACCTGCGGCGGCTCCGGCGCCTGCGAGGCGGAGCTCATCTGGTCCGCGAAGGCCACCTTCCGTTGGGACCTGTCGGAGACGGTCGCGGCGGTCGGCGAGGTCTACTACACGTACGACACCAACCGGACCACGTTCGAGGACGACGTGACGGGCATCGCGCAGCCGAACTTCGAGAAGCCGCACGCGCTGGGCTTCAACACGCTGCTGCAGGCGCGCTTCTAGGCCGCCCTGCCCTCCTGGCTGTCACCCGCGGGGCCCGCCGTTTCCACACGGCGGGCCCTTCGTGTTCCTGGAGGGTGTGGCTAGAAGGCGGACGTCATCCGCACCACCTCGTCGAAGGCGGTGAGGCCCTGCGCCAGCTTGCGCACGGCGGCCTCGCGCAGGGTGCGCATGCCGCTCTTGCGCGCGGCCTGCACCAGCTGCTCGTGGGGCGCCTCGCGGGCGATGAGCTCGCGCACCTCGCGGGTGGTGGAGACGATTTCGAAGACGCCGGTGCGGCCGGAGTAGCCGGTGCCCCGGCAGCGCACGCACCCCGCCCCCCTGGACAGCTTCACCCCGCCGGGCAACAGCGGCAGGGGGGCCTGGAGGGCCAGCAGCTCGTCCGGCGTGAGCACCGCCTCCTCCGCGCAGTGCACGCAGACGCGGCGCAGGAGCGCTGGGCCATGACGCCCAGCAGGCTCTGCGCCAGGAGGAAGGCGGGCACGCCCAGGTCCTTCATGCGCGCCACCGCGCCCAGCGCGTCGTTGGTGTGCAGCGTGGAGAGCACCAGGTGGCCGGTGAGCGCGGCCTGGAGCGCGTTCTCCGCCGTCTCCGCGTCCCGGATTTCACCCACCATGATGACGTCCGGGTCCTGGCGCAGGATGTGGCGCAGCGCCCCCGCGAAGTCCAGGCCCACCTTGGGCTGCACCTGCACCTGGTTGAAGGTGTCCCACACCATTTCGATGGGGTCCTCAATCGTGGTGACGTTGACGTCCGGCCCCGCCACCGCCTTGAGCGCGGAGTAGAGCGTCGTCGTCTTGCCGCTGCCCGTGGGGCCCGTCACCAGGATGAGGCCGTGGGGCTGGTCAATCCAGGACTCGAAGTGGCCCTTCTCGTCCGGCTCGAAGCCCAGCTGGGAGATGTCCTGCACCAGCGTCTCCGGGTCGAAGATGCGGATGACGACCTTCTCGCCGAAGGCGGTGGGCAGCGTGGAGACGCGGAGCTCCACCTCGCGGCCGTCGCGCTCCGTCTTGATGCGGCCGTCCTGGGGGCGGCGCTTCTCCGAGATGTCGATGCGCGCCAGCATCTTCACGCGCGACACGATGGGCGGGTGCACCTGCGCCGGCAGCGAGTACACCGGGTGCAGCACACCGTCGATGCGCAGGCGCACCACGGCGGTGGCCCGCTTGGGTTCGATGTGGATGTCCGACGCGCGGTTGTCGAAGGCGTAGCGCAGCAGGTAGTCCACCGCCTGCACCACCGGCCGGTCCGACGCCTCCAGCTCCTGCGTGCCGCTGAGCGACACCAGCTGCTCGAAGTTGGCGACCTGCGACTGCGAGTCGCTGAAGTCGTCCGCGGCCTTCGCCAGCGTCTTCTTGAAGCCGTAGATGTCCGCGATGGAGCGCAGGATGTCCGTCTTCGCGGACAGCACCGGCTCCACCGGCTCGCCGGTGAGGCGGTGGAAGGACTCGAAGAGCTCCCGGTCGAAGGGGTTGGCCACCGCCACGCGCAGCCGCCCCTGTTCGGTGCGCTCCAGGGGCAGCAGCACGTGCTTCTGCGCGTAGGGCCGGGACACCGTGCGGGTGGCCAGCGCCATGTCCATCTTCAGCGGATCCAGCTTGCGGTAGGCCAGCCCCGAAGCTCTCGCGGCGGCCTCCGTGAGGCGGTCCTCGTCCAGCACGCCCCGCCCACCCGGCGCGGGAATCTGGAAGGCCGCCACCACCTCCACGGGCGACACCTCATAGCGGGCGGCGTCCTTGCCCGTGGCGCCCTGCGTCTTGAGGACGCGGGCGCGCGCGGCGGGCTCCCGGGCCAGCACCTCCTGCGCCTGCTGAGGGCTCAGCAGGCGCTGGGCCACCAGGGCCTCCAGCAGGAAGCCCAGGGTGAAGTCCGTGGCGCTGCGCGAGGGGCCGCTGCTTCCGGGGGGAGCCGCCTGGGTCAACCGTTCCTCCTTCTGCGGGTGGCCAGGAGCAACACCCCGAGCCCCACGAGGAATGCCGCGGACGAGGGGCCGCTCTGGCAGCCGCAGCCGCCGGGGTCGTTGTTCGTCCCCCCCGTGCCGCCGTCCACCGGCGGGGGCGGCGGCGTGCCGCCATCACCGCACAGGGCGCAGGTGCCGCCGTCCGTCTGGGCGTAGGGGTCCTCGCACTTGCCGCCGTTGCCGCAGAACAGGCCGTTGGGGCAGTCCTGGTTGGTGCGGCAGGGGGCGATGCAGGCGGTCCCTTCCGCGAACGGCACGCACTGGAGCGGCGAGGAGCAGGTGTCCGCGGCGCAGTCGCGGAAGCAGAAGCGGTCATCGCCGGTGCCCGCCGGACGGCAGGTGTTGCCGGGGCTGCACGTGCACGTGGACAGCGAGCACGGCTCCGCGCACACGCCCTGCGGGTTGCCGTTGAGCTTCAGGCACTGCTGGTTGGTGCCGCACTCCGAATCCTGGAGGCACGGCTCGCCGACGTTGCGCGTGCCCGTCTTCTGGACGACGCAGGCGTGGTCGCACGAGCGGCAGACGTAGCTGCCGCCGCAGTCGTTGCTGGTGGTGCAGTCGGCGACGCACACGTCGCCCCCGTTGTCGGGCAGCGTGGCGCAGGTATAGCCCTCGCGGCAGTCGCCCTTGCCCGGGCGGCAGTCCTTCAGACAGCGCTTGCCCACGGAGCCCACCGTCGTGCACGTGGAGCCGGTGGGGCAGTCCGCGTTGGCGAGGCAGGACTCCGTGCAGTAGCCCTCCGTCCACGCCGGGAAGGCGGTGGTCTTGTCCGCGTCCGAGAGGCAGCGCGAGTCCGCCGCGCCGCACGTGCTGGCGTCCGCGCAGGGGTTGCCCACCTTCGTGCCCGTGCCGACGGGCTCCGGCAGACACGCGAACTGCGAGCCGGAGACGACGGTGGACGCGAGGCACTGGTAGGGCGCGGGGCAGGCGCCCGGCGTGCCGGAGGCGCACGCCTTGGTGCAGATCTTCTGGTTGACGCCGCTGGTGGTGGACCGGGCGGTGACGCAGGTGAGCCCCGCGCCGCACGCGGTGGTGTCACACGGCGAGCCCACCGCGCCCGTCTGGGGATAGCGCTTGCAGAACGCGCCCCGGTCGTAGGACGTGAGGGTGCGGCGCTGGGTGCCGGGCTCCAGGTAGAAGGACATCACCGCGTCGTCGAAGCGGTACGTGCTGCCCAGGCCCAGGCAGTGGCCCACCTCGCGCATCACCGCCGACTGGATGTCGATGAAGCCCGCGGGCGTGGTGGAGGCCGTCGTGAACTTGTAGGTCACGGCGTTGAGGAAGATGTCGCACTGGTAGACGTAGCCGCCGTGGCGCAGCGGCACCGCTTCCGCGATGCTGTAGCCGGAGTTGAGGACGTCCTTGAACTCCGTGCTGTTCGGGTCGGTGATCCAGATGGCGGAGACGCTGAAGCCGTCCAGCCGGTCGTTCACGTCCGGGATGGGGACGATGGTGGAGCGGCCCTTGTACGTGAAGGCGGGCCACGCGCAGTCCACGTCCTGCCAGACCTGGAAGGCCTTCTTCACCGCGTCCTCCACCAGGCCCAGGTCATTGCCCCCGGGGGTGAGGTTGCGCGCGTCCACGTAGTACGGGAACGGGTCCTGGCTGTTGTTGAGGACCCAGTGGTCCAGGAACTGGTAGTCCTCCTGCGTCTGGGCATGCGCCGTCGCGGCCAGCGCCAGCAGTCCAAGGAGGAAGACACTCCGCTGCGACCCACGAATCATCACCCGCACCTCGTCGCGTCACGTCCGCACGGGGCGCCAGTCTGGCGCCCGGACGTCACCGGGCGGACAGTCTATCCGTGAACGGCGCGGACGGTGGCATCCACCAGCGCTTCGGGCGTGGGGCGCTCGGCGACGGCGGCCACGGGGATGCCCAGCTGCGTCAGCGCCGTCGCCGTCGTGGGGCCAATGGCCACCACCTTCGCGGACGCCAGCGGCTCACGGCCCACGCCCTCCACGAAGGCCTCCGCGGTGCGCGGCGAGGCGAAGAGCACCACCTGGGGCGGGGCCTCGGCCAGCTGGGCCAGGGCCTCCGGTTCGACGGCGGCGGCCGCGCTGCGGTAGGCCGTCACGCGCGTGACGCGCACGCCCAGGTCGCGCAGGCCGTCCTCCAGCTCCCGCCGTCCCTCCTCCGCCGCCGGCAGGAGCACGTCGTCGTCCGGCCCCAGCACGTCGCGCAGCGCGGTGAAGAGCGCCGCGCCGGTGCCCTCGTGGGGTTCGGCCTCCACCTTCAGGCCGTAGCCCTCCACGGCCCGGGCGGTGCGCGGCCCCACGGCGGCCAGCTTCACGCGGGACAGCCGATCCAACGTGCCCGCGAGCCGCAGGGCCTCCAGGAAGGACTCCACGGCGGAGGGGCTGGCGAACACCACCCAGTGGTAGCGCTGCACGTGCTCCGCGGCGGACGCGAGCGGGCGCGGGTCCTCCGGCGGGTGCAGCTCCAGCAGCGGCAGGCTGAGGACGTCCGCGCCCTCGTCCTCCAGCAGGAAGCACAGCTCCTCGGCCCGCTCACGGGGCGCGTCACCAAGACTCGGATGCCATCCAGTCGCCGTTCCACGGCCGGCACTCTAGGCGCGGGACGCGCCGTCGCGGCGGCCGAAATCGCGCAGGATGTCTCCCGCCCCGCGCGACAGCAGCTCCTCCGCGAGCGCCTCTCCCAGCCGCTCCGCTTCCGGTACGGGGCCCTTCACCTCGCCCCGCACCACCCGCGAACCGTCGGGCCGGCCCACCAGGCCGCGCAGGTACACCTGGCCGCCCTCCACCGTGGCGTGGCCGGCCAGCGGCACCGTGCAGCCGCCCTCCAGCTTCGCCAGGAAGGCGCGCTCGGCCCGCACGGCGTCGCGCGTGAGGGCGTCCTCCAGGGGCTCAAGCAGCGCGCGCACGTCCGCGTCCGCCTCGCGGCACTGGATGGCCAGCACGCCCTGCCCCACCGCAGGCAGGCTGTCCTCCACGGGCACCACCTGGGTGATGTGGTGGTCCAGGCCCAGGCGCTTGAGCCCCGCCGCCGCGAGCATGGCGCCCGCGAGCTTCAGCTCGCGCGTCTTCTGCAGGCGCGTCTGCACGTTGCCGCGCAGCGAGACGATCTCCAGGTCCGGCCGGCGCGCGCGCAGGATGCAGCTGCGCCGCAGCGACGACGTGCCCACCTTCGCGCCCGGTGGCAGCAGCGCCAGCGTGTGCCCGTCCGGGCTGCAGAACGCGTCGCGCGGGTCTTCCCGCGCCGGCACCGCCGCCAGCATCAGCCCGTCCGGGAACACCGACGTCATGTCCTTGAGGCTGTGCACGGCCACGTCCGCGCGGCCGTCGAGCAGGGCCTGCTCTATCTCCTTCACGAACAGGCCCTTGCCGCCCACCTGGGACAGCGGCGCGGACAGGAAGCGGTCGCCCTCGGTGGTCATCTTCACCAGGGTGACCTCCAGGCCGGGGTTGCGCTGGGTGAGCAGCGAGGCCACGTGATTCGCCTGCCACAGCGCCAGCGGGCTCTCCCGCGTCGCGATGCGCACCGCCTTCATCGCCGGCTCCCGGTGGCCACCACCGTGTTGCGCGCGTCCGCGGTCGCGGCCACGGCGTCCTCTTCCCGGGGAGCGATGGCGGCGGCCTCCGCCTCCGTGAGGCCGAACAGCTCCGCCGCGGCGCCCGCCAGCCGGTTGCCTTCACCCTGGGGCCCCACGGCGCGCAGGCGCGCGGTGGGCTCATGCAGCAGCTTGTTCACGATGGCGCGTCCCATGGCCTCGATGCTCTTCTTCTGCTTGTCGGTGAGGCCGTCACCCAGGCCCAGCAGGGTGCGCTCCACCTCCGCGCGGGCGATGGCCTCCGCGCGCTGCCGCAGGCGGGCCAGCACGGGCATCCCGTCGCGCAGCGCGCGCTCCCGGGCGAAGCGCGCCACCTCCTGCGCCACCAGCCCGCCCGCCTTGTGCGCCTCTTCCGCGCGCGCGGCGGTGTTGTCCGCGACGAACTTCTGGATGTCGTCCACGTCGTACGCGTGCACCCAGTCCAGCGTCCCCACCGCCGGCTCGATGTCGCGCGGCACCGCCAGGTCCACCATGAACAGCGGCCGGCCCTTGCGGGCCTTGCCCAGCGCGCCCACGTTGTCGCGCGTGAAGAGGGGCACCGGCGACGCGGTGCTCGTCACCACCACGTCCGCGGAGGCCAGCAGCGTGAAGAGCTCCTCGAAGGGCCGCGCCACGCCGCCCACCTCCGCCACCAGCCCTTCCGCGCGGGCCAGCGTGCGGTTGGTCACGATGAGCGTCCCGGCGCCCGCGTTCTTCAGGTGCCGCGCCGCCAGCTCGCCCATCTCCCCCGCGCCCACCACCAGCACCGTCTTGTCCTTGAGCCCGTCGAACACCTTGCTCGCCAGCTGCACGGCCGCTGGAGCGGCTGGTGGGCGCGGGCACCAGCGTGTCCGCGCTGGGCATCTGCGTGGGGATGATGGTGACGACGCCGCGCTACCTGTCCGCGCTGGCCTCCGGGGAGCGCTCGCTGTTCGGTCTGGAGCGCATGTCCGCGACGGGCGTGCCCATGCGGGCGCTCACGGTGACGTGGGCGCTGGTGCTGGGGTTCGTGAACCTGGGCGACCTGTCGGAGCTCTTCGCGCTCTCCGCCATCGCGGTGCTGATGCAATTCGGTGTCACGGCCGCGGCGCTGGCGGTGCTGGCCCTGCGGCGGGAGCGGGGCCTGCGGCCGGTGCACGCGCTGCTCGCGGTGCCCACGCTGGTGCTGGGCCTGACGCTGGTGGCCTTTGGCGCGAGCGCGCGCGAGGCGGCGGTGGCCCTGGTGGCGGTGCTCGCGGGGTTGGCGCTGATGGGCCTGGCGCGGCCGAGGGAGCCAGCGCCCGTCCGCCTGCCCTGACGTCTCCGCACGTCCGGAGGGCGGGCAGGCCCGGGGACAACCCGGCACGTTGTGTTGCGATAGGGCGACCGGGCCGGGAGACTCGCGCGGGGGTCTTGCGAGGCGATGCTCGGGTATCAGGCGAATGCGCAGTGGCGGGACATGTCCGACTTCGTGGTGCACTTCACGAAGCCCGGGCCCCCGTACCACGACGCCTACCAGAACATGATGAGCATCCTGGGAGCGCGCACGCTCATCCCGGGCGCGGAGGGGTTTGGCATCGCGCGGCGGGAGGCGGTGGTGGCGGACCGGCACCGCTCGGTGTGCTTCAGCGAGATTCCGCTCGATCAGCTCGCGAGGCTGGTGCAGCGCCGGAGCCTGTACGGCATCGCCTTCCGCAAGAGCTTCATCCTGTCGCAGGGCGGAGGGCCCGTCTGGTACGTGCAGTACGGCTCCCCGGCGCACCTGGCGATGCGGCACCAGTTGGATCAGGCGCTGGCGGCGAAGGAGCCGCACAAGGAGCCCGTGTGGGCGGTGACGCCCTTCGTGGACATCCAGGGCGACGCGCACAACGCGCCCTACAGCTACCGCTTCGACTGGGAGCGAGAGTGGCGCGTCCCGGGCCTGATGCGCTTCACGGAGTACGACGTCGCGGCGCTCTTCCTCCCGGAAGAGGTCCACACCCTGGCCCGGGACTTCTTCGCCTGGGCGGTGCGCGAGCGCGCGGGCCCGGGCTACTTCTGCCCGGTGCTGGACCCGGGTTGGAAGGCGGAGCAGATCATGGAGGCGCTGGCGAAGCAGAC
Source organism: Corallococcus sp. 4LFB (assembly GCF_046520365.1). NCBI lineage: Bacteria > Pseudomonadati > Myxococcota > Myxococcia > Myxococcales > Myxococcaceae > Corallococcus > Corallococcus sp. 4LFB. The sequence continues at coordinate 14,516 of NZ_JBKGHJ010000024.1, read as the reverse complement.
GGAGGCGCCGGTGGCGGCGGAGCGCAAGAGCGTGCAGGGGTGATGGCTGCCTCAGGCCTTGTGTTTCTTGAGGCGCCTCTCGAGCTGGGCAACGGGTGAGAAGGTGAAAGCCCGTCCGACCTGCGACCTGCTCAAGAACCCCGCGGCTTCGAGGTCGAGGAGATCCTGACGGGCGGTTTGATAGACCACGCCGTGCCGACGCCGGTGCGACTGGATGTCATAGCGCGCGGCCGGATGGTGAAGAGCATGCGCCAGCAGCTCTCGCTGCCGATGATTGAGGCCCGGATCCTCCTGGAGGAGAAGATCCACCTGCCTGGCGTCCCGCGCCTTCCGATTCAGATACGCGTAGAGGTCATCGGTCGCGCGTTGGATGACGTCCAGTTGGTGCAGGAGGAAGTAGGTAACGTCTCCTCCGTCCGTCTCCGTGAACAGGAACGCCCGGCTGTATTGCATCTGGGCGCGCTGGATGATCCGGGAAATGGAGAGGAACTCCGCGATCCAGTACCCCTGGCGAATCATGCTCCAATAGAACAGGGCCCGAGCAGTGCGTCCGTTGCCATCCACGAAGGGATGGTCGTAGGCGAGCATGAAGTGAATCACGATGGCGCGTACGACCGGATGGATGAAGGCATCCCCTCCAGGGTCATTCGCGAACGCACAGAGCTGCCGCAACCGGCCGGGCAGTTCACTGGCGTCAGGGGGAACATGGAGGATCTCTCCACTCGCACGGTCCTGGACGGTGATGGACTCATCGCCGCGCCGCAAGCGCCCTTCTTCGCCAGCATCAAGCGTGTCACGCGTGATGGTTTCGTGCAGTTCCAGGAGCAGAGAGGTCGTCAGCGGCGCCTGCGCCTTCCGGCGCATCAATTCCATCGCCTGGAAGTTGTTGAAGATCATCCGCTCGTCCTTGGTCCGAGGCGGACGGCCCTGCTCCAGCATCTCCTTCGCGACCTTTCGCGTCGTGGAGGCCCCCTCAAGCTGACTGGAGGTGATGGCCTCTTCCATCAACGACTCGATGATGTACCGGTCCCGGACATCCGAATTGGCCAGTTGAGGGTCCGCCAGCTCCAGCCTCTTCCCGAGCTGCCAGTCGATCCGGTGCAGGCCCGATAGGAGACCATCAGGACGGGCAATGGAGAACGGCTGCCCTGTCTTGTCGAGAAGCGGCAGGTCGGAGCCCAACGCGGCGCGTGCGGTCTTGATCCGGTACCACCACTCCTCATGCGTCATGCCCTCGGGCACGGGATGACGGCGAAGCTCATCCCAGTGGAGGTAGCGACCGTCTATCTCCGGCCCCAGCGGCTTGCGCTCCAGCAGGGCCACAAGCCGCTCCGCTCCTTCCCGAGCCAGCCGTCGGACAAATGCATGGAGGTCTGGAGGCGTCGAGGGGAGTCGCATGGGCTTGAACTACCAATCTACTACTAATATCCCATGAAATTAGTAGTTCCCTACGACTCCTGTTCGAAACGGAGCCGGAAGTCGTCCTCGCGGCCTGCCCCCGGCGATTCACGGCCGTGCTTCATCGCCAGCAACTCCCGAATCCTACTCGCGGTTGAAGCGCGTGCCCGACACGGGCTTCACCTCTCCACGAAGAAGGGCCACCGCCAGCTTGCGCGTGTCCTCGAAGGAGGGCTCGCCGCGGAAGAAGGCGAAGGTCAGGTGTGAGTCGTCTTCTTCGTAGCCATCGAAGTGGAAGGTCCGCTCCGTGACGCCGGGCGGCCGCAGCTCGTTGGTGAATGAATACGAGCCCAGGCTCAGGCGCCACCGCACGGGAGTGCCGTTCGTCCCAGGCGTCTCCACGTAGAAGACATAGCGGACGGCCCAGTCCCCCTCGAGCTTGAAGTGCTCCGCCACCATCACCTTCGCAGTGCCCTCCTGGAACTGCTCGCGGACGAAGAAGGGGCTGTCCACCTTGCCTTCGTCGTTCAGCTTCACCAGCCTGGCGCGCGCGGCGTCTCGCTCCTTGAGCTGCTTCAGCGATTCATGCTCCTGCACCAGCTTCGCGAGCGTGCGCCAGTCCTCGGGCATCGCCTGGGCGGCGGACTGGAAGTGCGCCAGCGCTCGCTCATGGTCCCCGTGGTTCTGGTAGGCCTGAGCGATGTTGTACTGGAGCATCGGCTGGCGCGGTTGCTGGGGCGTCGTCTTGGCCAGCCATCGAAGCGCTTCCGCCTCGTTACCCTCCTCCAGGCGCATCAGGCCGAGGAAGCCCGAGGACTCCGCATCCTCCGGATCCAACGCAATTGCATGCTCGAAGGCATCCCGCGCCTTGTCCTTGTCCTGCTTCGCCGCCAGCGCAGCGCCCAGCGAGGACCAGTACTTCACCGTCCGGGGCGCCAGCTCCGTCGCCCGGGTCAGCTCCGCGATGGAGCCCTGCGAGTCCTGCGTGAACCCGAGTGAGTAGCCCTTGAGGTAGTGGTACTCGGCGACCTCGGGCGCCAGCGCCAGGGCCTTGTCGAACTCCTGACCCGCCTCCGCATCACGCTCGCCATAGAAATACACACGTCCCAGGAGGTAATGCAGGTGCGCGTCCGCCGGGTCCTTCTGGATGGCAGCCTCCAGCCGCGGCTGGAGCCGAGCGCAGGCCTGTCGCAGGGCGGTCGGTTCCGAGGAGAACCGCGCCACATCCAGCTGCTTCTCCCACTCCGCGGCGGCGGGCGTCCGGGCCACCTGGACGGTATCGGGAGCGACGGGCGCGGCGGTCCTGCACGCCACGCTCAGGGTCAACAACGCCAGACACACAAGGCTTCGGGGCATGCGGGCAATCTCTCACGGCCCCTCATGCCCCGTTCATCACCATTCCATCATCAAACCCTCACCGCACCCGTTCGATGCGGTGCTTGCGGCCCTTGATGCGGCCTTCGCTCAGCCGCTGGAACGCCACCTTCACCACGCGCTTGGAGACGGCGACGAAGGCGTGGTGGTCGTGGATCTCAATCTTGCCCACGTCCTCCGCCTTCAGCCCGCCCGCCTCGCCCGTGAGCGCGCCCAGGATGTCTCCGGGCCGCATCTTGTCCTTGCGCCCCGCGGAGATGGACAGCGTCTCCCAGCCGGAGATGAGCGACACGCCCGGCACGTTCTCCGGCACCAGCGCGTCCACGTCGCCCTTCTCCAGCTTCACGCCCGTCGTCCCTTCGATGTCGTCCACCTTGCGGCTGTCCGAGCGCGTCACCAGCGACAGCGCCAGCCCACGCCGGCCCGCGCGCCCCGTGCGGCCGATGCGGTGCACGTACGCCTCCGGCTGCTGCGGCAGCTCGTAGTTCACCACCGCGTCCAGCGCCTCCACGTCGATGCCCCGGCCCGCCACGTCCGTGGCCACCAGCACGCGCGTGCTGTGATTGCGGAACTTCGCCATCACCCGGTCCCGGTCGAACTGCTCCAGGTCCCCCTGCAACCCGTCCGCGCTCACGCCCGCCTGCACCAGCGCCCGCGTCAACTCCACCACCACCGCCTTGAAGTTGCAGAACACGATGGCGGAGGCCGGCTGGTACTGGCGCAGCAGCCGCAGCAGCAGCGTCTGCTTCTCCTCCGGCGTGCACGCGTACGCCACCTGCTGGATGTCCGGCGCGGACTCCTCCTGCGCCAAGGACACGCGCACGGGGTCCTTCTGGAACGCGCGGCTCAGCTTCTCGATGTCGTCCGGGAACGTCGCGGAGAAGAGCACCGTCTGCCGCTTCGCGGGCGTGGCGCCCAGCACCCGCTCCATGTCCTCGCGGAAGCCCATGTCCAGCATCCGGTCCGCTTCATCCAGCACCACCGTGGCCAGGTGCCGCGTGTCCAGCACCTCGCGGTCCAGCAGGTCCATGATGCGCCCCGGCGTCCCCACGCCGATGTGCACGCCCTTCTCCAGCGCCTCCACCTGCGGCCGGATGGGCTGCCCGCCCGCGAGCGCCAGCACCTGCACGCCCGGCATCCGGCGCGCCAGCCGCCTGATCTCTCCCGCGACCTGCGCGCACAGCTCGCGCGTCGGGCAGAGCACCAGCGCCTGGAGGTGGCGGTCCTGCGTGAGCTTCACCTTCTGCAGGATGGGCAGCGCGAACGCGGCCGTCTTCCCGCTGCCCGTGCGCGCCTGGCCCACCAGGTCCTTGCCCTGCAACAGCACCGGGATGCTCTGCGCCTGGATGGGGGTGGCGGTCTTGAACTCCAGCTCCTCCAGCACCTGGAGCAGCGGGGGCGACAGCGCGAGCGCGGAGAATTCCATCGAAGCCTCGGGGGACGGAGGCACGGGCGCCTCGGGAGAACGCGCCCTTGTAGCAGCCTTCCCACGCCGGACAAGCCCGGCGCCCCTACCCCGCCCAGCCCGCCACCTCGCCCGCCGTCGCCTGGGCCAGCTTCGCCGCGGCGCCCGGGTCCACGCGCGCCGTGACGAGCACGCCAATCACCGCCCCCAGAAGCAGCTCCACCCGGCGAGCCACCGTCTTGCGCGGCAGCACGCCCGCCCGCGCAGCGCCCTCCAGGGCCCGCGTCAGGTGGCCTCGCAAGAGCGCCCGGTAGTCCTCCACCGCCTGCTTCGCCTCCGCGTCATGCGGGCCCAGCTCCGTCGCCGTATTCACCAGCAGGCAGCCCCGCCGCGTCAGGGCCGGCGGCGCGGTGGCCATCGTCGTCGCGAGCGACTCGAAGTACTGCGTCACCTGCGACAGGCCCGGCGCGTCCTTCGCGAAGACACCCAGCCGCGGCCCGATGACCTCCTGGAGGTACAGCGTGATGGCCCGCGCGAACAGCCCGCGCTTGCAGTCGAAGGTCTGGTACAGGCTGGAGCGGTTCAGCCCTGTCGCGGCCTCCAGGTCCGACAGCGACGTCGCCTCGTAGCCGCGCGACCAGAACACCCCCAGCGCCGCCCGCACCGCCTCTGTCTCGTCGAACGCCCGCGTCCTCGCCACGTGACCCTCCTTGACAATTCTGAACTGACCGTTTCAATATGAATTCGGAACTGACTGGTTCAGAATAACCCAACCCCGGAGGGGGAGTCATCATGTCGCCACTGGCGCAGGTCTTCGCGGTCATCGCCGCGCTCATCCACGTGCTGTTCTTCGTGATGGAGAGCATCGTCTTCACGCGGCCGAAGGTGTGGAAGCGCTTCGGGCTGAAGTCGCAGGCGGACGCGGACGTGATGAAGGGGATGGCGTTCAACCAGGGCTTCTACAACCTGTTCCTGGCCCTGGGCGTGCTGGTGGGCGTGGTGCTGGTGCACACCGGCGCGGTGGCGTCGGGCGTTGCGGCCGTGGTGTTCGGCTGCGCGTGCATGGGGCTGGCGGCGGTGGTGCTGGTGAGCAGCAACCGGCACTTCCTCCGGGCGAGCATCATCCAGGGTGCCCTGCCCCTGCTGGCGATTGGGCTCGTCGTCCTCTGAGCGGCGGCGTCAGGGCGCGACGGTTTCGAAGACGTCCGCGTCCGGCAGGGTGAGGACGGCCCGGCCCGCTGCGCCCAGCTTCTCGCGTGGGACGTCGCGGAAGCGCTGCACGAAGCTCGCGGACGGGCGCAGTGTGAGGGATTGGCCGGTGTCGCGGTTACGGAACGTGGTCGCGGTGTCCTGCGGCGCGGGCGCTGTCACCAGCGACAGGTTGAGCTTGCCCAGGCTCGCGCCGGTGGCCGCCGCCGCTCCGTCCGCGACGCAGGTGTACTGGACCTGCGCCGGGCTGTGATGGATGACCTCCAGCTTGAAGCTGCCCCGGGGCAGGCCCAGCTGCTGGAGCGCGTGTTCGCCCATCCGGTAGCCCGCGACGGCCCACGGTCCCGCGCCGCCATGAACCAGCGCCACCCGCTCCAGCGCGCCCGGTTCAGCGGACGGGGTCGCGGTGGGCTTCGTGCTCGCGCAGCCCAGGGTGAGGCCCAGCGAGACGGAGAGCAGGAGGTGGCGGTGCAGGGTCATGGGTGGCTCCGGTGAAAGACAGAGGAATCGCGTTCTACCTGGAAGCATCCGCCGCTGACGACTGACCGGGCGGGTGTGTCAGGGCCGGATGGCAGAGTCGCGGCCAACGCAATACCTCCTTTGGGACCGCCACGCGATGGCACGACCCGGGCAGGCTTGCGTCACAACGCGGGGGGAACATCCAGGTGACACAAGGCTTCAACCGAACGCACTACGTGCCCATCCTCAAGTTCATGCAGGGAGAGCGCGATGCCCTTGCGCAGCTTGAGGCCGCACAGCGCCAGCGGGTGACCCCGCTCTTCGAAATCCGACCTCCCAAGCCAAAGCCAGTGAAGGGCAAGCGGAAGTCCCTTCAGATGGAAACATTGGAGGAGCTGCTTGGCAGGGTGGGGCCCCATCTCGTGAAGGCGGTTCCGGACGGCCGTGCATTCATCGACGGACTCCACTTGCCTCCTGCACAGACGATGGCCACGGGAGACCACCCACTGGCATACGTCATGGCGAAGGCCCGGGAGTCTGGAGTCGCACTCGTTCCTGTCACAGGTCCTGAGCGTCCTCCCGAGTACCTCGCCACCGTCAGGAGAGCGGTCGCGGAAGACAAGCGCGGTGTCTGCATCCGCCTTCGCAAGCAGGAGCTGTTCGAGGACGACCTGGATGAGGTGCTCTCGTCGGTCCTCCAAAAGGCAGGAACGTCCCGTGAATCCACCGATCTGGTGCTGGATCTGGGGCCCATCGGCCCAGATGACGTGGGGATGCTCTCGAAGCTCCTACTGGGCGTCATCGGCGGTATCGATGGGCTGATGGCCTTTCGAACGCTGACCGTGGCTGCCGGAGCATTTCCGCAGTCCATCAGCCGCATCAAGGAGCCGACGAAGATCCCGCGGGCTGACTGGCTTGTGTGGCGGGCGCTTGCCGGGAAAGCGAAGTCTCTCCCGCGAGTGCCCACCTACAGCGACTACGCAATCCAGGGGGCCCATCCCCCTTCACTGAACGCAGCGATCCATTCCGGAAGCCCCAACATCCGCTACACGGCGGAGGACCACTGGCTGGTGGTCCGTGGCGAAGCCCTCAAACGGCGCGGCTATGACCAATACACCGCACTGGCGACCTATCTGATGGAGCACGAGTGCTATTCCGGGCGCACGTTCAGCAGGGGTGACGACTACATCTTCGGATGCGCTGGAGGCGCCGAAACGCCCGGAAGCCCGGGAGTATGGCGCAGGGTGGGAACGAACCATCACATCGCGAAGGTGCTGAAGCAGCTCACCAGTCTTCACGTACCTTGAGACGCCTGCGGACCTCCGCGCGCAGCGCTTCGGCAGGCAACAGTTCCACCACGCGCTCGTAGAGCAGCTTCCGGGGCTTGCTCCTCAGTCCTCTGGCGGCCCCCAGTGACTCCAGGAGTTCCAGCGCCTCGTCGCGCCAGAGCAACTTGACCAGGGCCAACATCTGCTGCTGGGGATTGCTCCGTGCCTTGCGCAAGGGGCGCAACTTGACCGAGCCGTCGCGCTGGGTCGTGGCCGTCTTGACGCCCCACCATGCGGGGATGAGTCCGAGGGCCTGTTGCACGTGACGGGCCCCGACCACAAGCGTGGCCCGGTCGAGCACCGCGCTGTACGCCTCGACCTGCCTCGGAAGTCGCTCCAAGGTGTCCCGCTCACTCTTCAGCTCGTAGCCGTGGAGCTCGCCGTTGATGACGGCCACGTCCACGAAGACCTGCCCGTGCTCCAAGCCCAGCTCCTCACGGATGAGTGTTCCGGGCTCCCCCGCGTGGGTGGCCTTGAGACTCGCCGTGAGGGCCTGTCGCACGTCGAAGTCACGCATGGGGCGGAGAAGTCTACGAGCCCGCCCAGGTGAACGCGACAGCTCAGAGCGCGTATCCGACCAGCAGCGACGCGGAGGCCCTGGGCACCAGCGCCGTGCCGGAGTCCCGCTTCGCCATGACGCCTCCGGCGGAGGCGCTCAGGAGCATCGACAGGCGGCTTCGCACGTCCAGCCGCACGCCGCCGGTGACGAGCGCCAGCGGTTCCAGTCCTAAGCGCGCATCCTCGTCCGGAATGCGCGCCTGGAAGATGGCCAGCGCCCCGGCCTCCAGCGCGCCGCTGAACGTCCAGGCGCCGTGCTTCCAGTGCGGCCCCGCGCCCAGCCGCAGCTCCAGCTCCGTCTGCTGGAAGGCAACCCCGCTGCCCGTCCCCCTGCGCACCCCGAGCCCCAGGCTCGACGTGTCCACGCCGGAGAACAGCCGCCCTTCCCGCACCAGGCGCACGTCCAGGCCCGCCATGGACGACAGCCCCGCCACGAGGCCCGACGTCACCGACGGCCCCACCGCGAGCAGCAGCGACGCCCCCGCTCCCCCCTTGCGCGCGAGCCTCAGCCTCGCGGCCTCCTCCAGGGGCGTGCCACCCACGGAGACGGTTCCGTTGAGCGGCACCCGCACCGACCGCTCCAGGTATCCCTCGTCCGCGCGCAGCAGCAGCCGGTACGCGCCGGGCGCCACGGCCAGCGTCGTGGGGCCTTCGCCCTTCTCCAGGTCCGCCACCAGCGAGCCACTCTCCGACGCCACCACGAGCCAGCGTCCCGGCGTCTTCACGTCGAGCGTCAGCCGGCCGCGCGCCTGATTGGGCTCGGAGAGCACCAGCTCGCCGCGTCCGCGCAGGTCCATCCGGAACGTGGGGCGCTGCACGCCCCCGGGTGACACGAGCGTGGACTCCAGCGTCCTCGCGTAGGCGTAGCGGTAGGCCTCCTCCAGCGTGACGCGCCCATCGCGTGATGCATCCGCCGCGCCGCGCAGCCCCGCCGCCAGGTGGTGCGTGAAGAAGGAGCCCTGCAGCGCATCCGACTCCTGCGCGTACTCATCCGCGCCCGAGGCGCTGATGACCACCCGCCCCTCCAGGTCCGAGGCCTCCATCGTGACCGGCGCGGCCACGGGCCTGAGGCCCTTCAGGCGCGTGGCGAGCCCGGAGCGGCAGGAGTCCAGGATGAGCAGCCCCACGCCCACCGGCGCCCCCTTGAGGAAGTCCACCAGCTCGCGCATCGGCAGCTCCGTGCCGCGCAGGTGCAGGCTGCCGTCGCCCGCGTGCGATGACACGTAGAGCAGGAGCCAGTCCCGCGACGAGGCCTCCACCGCGAGCCGTGCCCGGAAGCCCTTCAGGGCCTCCCGCAGCGTCGCGGCATCCGCGCCCAGCAGCGTCACCGTGCGCTCCGGCGGCACGGCGCCCACTTCCTGGAGCACCTCGCGCATCCGCCGCGCATCCGCCTCCGCGAAGCGCAGCCGCTCCTCACCTGACAGGCCCTGGTTCTCTCCCACCACCAGCGCCCAGCGGCGTGGCGCATCCTCCGCGGCGGCGGCACGGACGGGTCCCATGAACGCGAGGAGCACCGCGAACATCTGAACGCCCAGGCCCAGCGCCCGCCTCACGGCACGACCCTCAGCAGCGTGCGCGCCTGGGCCTTCCCGATGTCACCGGGCGTCGCCACGTCCAACGTCCCCTGTCCCTTCTCCCGAGCCTCCTCGACGCGCGCAGTGAGCGCCTCGCGCGCCTGCTCTGCATCGAGCGGCGCGTCCGAGAAGAACGCGTGCAGCGCCACCGACCCCGGCGTCACCTCCAGCGGCGGGGACAGCTTCACCTCCGCCCCCGGCTCCACCGTGCCGCTCGTCCCGCCCTCGCTCGGCCAGAGCCGGGCCACCGCTCCCGCTTCGTCCACCGCGAGCACCAGCACGTTCCGGTACGGCCCCGTGCCCACCGCCAGCGTCACGCGTTCGCCGGGCTTCGCGCCCAGCACCGGCGCGCCTGCTCGGACAGGAGCCGCAGCGCCACGGCGCCCTTCAACCGCACGCCGTCCTCCGTCCCGCGCGGCACGTAGACGACCAGCGCGAACCCCACCGCCAGCGCCGCCACCAGCGGCACGCCCCAGCTCCAGCGGGGCTTCGCCGAGGCGGCCCGCTTCTCCTCCAGCCTCGCCAGCACCGCCCTGGCGCGGGGCTCCCGCAGGCTCGACTCGCGCGACTGCCGCATCCGTTCTGCGAGCGTCGCGCAGGCCGGGCAGGCGGCCACGTGCCGCTCCGCGCGGCCGGAGGCATCCAGCCCCGACAGCCACTCGTCCAGCTCCAGCCGTGTCAGGTGCTCAGCCACGCCCCGCCTCCAGCGCTTCCGGCAGCCGCCCCAGCTCCGCCGCCTTCTTCCGGATGGAGTCCAGGTCGCGGACGATGGTCTTGCGCGACACGTCCAGCATCCCCGCGATCTCCTCCTGGGTCAGCCCGTCGAAGAAGTGCAGCGTGGCCACCTCCAGCTCGCGCTCGCCCATCCGCCCCACGAGGTGGCGGATGAAGTCCGCGGCCTCCCACTGGCTGGGGGTGAGCGCCGCGGCCTCCGGGGCCTCCAGGAGCACCGGCTCCCGCAGCTGCCGCGAGCGCAGCGCGTTGAGGCACAGGTTGGTGGTGACGCGGTACACGTACGTCATGGGACGGGCCTCCCGTCGGAACCGCGCGCCGGCTGTCAGCATGCGCTCGAAGACCTCCTGGACGATGTCCCACGCATCGGCATCGCGTCCCAGCAGCGCGAGCGCACGACGGTGCACCACGGGCGCGAAGCGCTCGTAGAGCTGCCTGAGCTCCTCCGCGTCGAGCCCGCTCCCCATCCGCCTGGTCCGACCTTCCTTTTCGTCCTTGAGACACCCGGCCCCGGCGGCCTGGGACATCGCATCGCCTTCGCGATGGGCCGTGGGATATTAGTCGCACCCCGGCGGCATGTCCCAGACCGGCCGCACCGGGTGTCCCAAGCGCCGTGAAACGACTCGTCCTCGCCACCCTCGTCGCGCTCCTGGGCGCCTGCTTCGACCCGCTCTACGAGGACCCGTCGCTCATCGGCGAGGCGTCGTGGGCCGTCTGCTGCGTTCGCGGCCAGGTGGACACCTGCCTCTGTGAGGAGGCCGACGGCTGCGAGATGCCCTTCCGGGCCTGCGCGTCCGGCACCTGCGCGGCGTCGCAAAGCGGAAGCTGCGGTTCCGTCCAGGGGAGCCAGGACGCCGGCGGCACGGACCTCGACGCGGCACCAGCACCGACGCGGCACCCAGCAGCCCGTCGAGCTACGAGCCGTGCTGCGACCCGTCCACCCACCGGGTCACCACCTGCCTCTGCGCAGGCTCGGGCTGTGGAACCAGCCCCCCGTTCACGCCCTGTGCGTCCACCCGCTGCGCGCTGGCGGGAGAGTCGTGCGGGTGAGATACCCGCCGGGATGAAGGGCACGTTCCGTTCGCTGCGCGGCTTCAACTACCGGACGTGGGCGGCCGGAGGCATCGTGTCCAACGTGGGCACGTGGATGCAGCGCACCGCCCAGGACTGGCTCGTCCTCACCCAGCTCACCCACAACAACGCCACGGCCGTGGGCGTGGTGATGGCGCTCCAGTTCGCGCCGCAGGTGCTGCTGCTCCCGCTGACGGGCTTCGCGGCGGATCACCTGGACCGCCGCAAGCTGCTGTTCACCACGCAGGCGACCCTGGGCGCGCTGGCGCTGGGGCTGGGGCTGCTCACGCTCTGGGGGCACGTCCGGCTGTGGCACGTCGACGTGTTCGCGTTCCTCCTGGGCTGCGTCACCGCGTTCGACGCCCCCGCGCGCCAGACGTTCGTGGCGGAGCTGGTGGGCGAGGAGGACCTCTCCAACGCCGTGGCCCTCAACTCCACCTCGTTCCACGCCGCGCGCATGCTGGGGCCCGCCATCGCGGGGGTGCTCATCTCCTGGGTGGGCTCCGGGTGGATGTTCGTCATCAACGCGGCGTCGTTCGGCGCGGTGCTCTGCTCGCTGAGCCTCCTTCGCGCGAACGAGCTGCACGTGCGGGACCGGGCGCCACGCACGCGCTGGGGCCTGCTGGAGGGCTTCGCCTACGTCTGGAAGCGGCCCGACCTGAAGGCGGTGCTGATCATGTTCTTCCTCATCGGCACCTTCGGGCTCAACTTCCCCATCTTCATCTCCACCATGGCCGTGAGCGTCTTCGGCCAGGGCGCGAGCGGCTACGGGCTCCTGACGTCCATCATGGCCATCGGCTCGGTCACGGGCGCGCTGCTCTCCGCCCGGCGCGCGCAGCCCCGCCTGGGGCTGCTGGTCATCGGGGCCGCGGTGTTCGGCGCCGGGCTGCTGCTCGCGGCGGTGATGCCTGCCTTTGCCCTCTTCGGCGTCATGCTCGTCGTCATCGGCGTGTCGGCGCAGACCTTCACCACCACCGCGAACAGCATGGTGCAGCTGTCCACCGCTCCGGCGATGCGCGGGCGCGTGCTCGCCATCCTCCTGGCCATCGCGCTGGGCGGCACGCCCCTGGGGCCCCGTCGTCGGGTGGGTCGCGGACACGTTCGGTCCGCGCCAGGCGCTGTGCGTGGGCGCCGCGGCGGGCTTCGTCGCGGCGCTCGTTGGGCTGCGCTACCGCGCGAAGGCGGCTACTTCTTCTCCAGGATGACCGCGTAGAACTCGATGCCCACGCCCTGGCGGTCCTCCTCGGTGATGTGGTCCTCGGGCAGCCCCAGGAAGCGGCTCACCGGCTGGACGCCGCCGGGGCCGGGGGTCCACGGCGCGCAGAGCTCCAGGTACTCGGGCAGGGAGAACAGCTCGAAGCTCTCCCCCATCTTCTGGAACATGCCCACGAACTGCTCCCACTGGGGCGTCGTCTTCGCGGGGTCCTTCGTCTCGAACGTGGTGAAGAGCCTGGAGCCCGGCGCGGCCCAGTCGTACAGGTCGCGGAAGAACTTCCGGTTCTCCTCCGCCTCGAGGAACACGGTGATGCCGTTGGCGCCAAGGGCCACCTTGCGCTCGCCGCCCAGGAAGTCGCGCACGTCGGGGCGCTCCAGGAAGGACTTCGCCTGGCGGATGTCGCACTCCAGGTAGCGCACGCGCGGGTCGTCCCCCAGCAGCACGCGCGCCTGCGCCATGGTCAGCGGGTTGATGTCCGAGTACAGCACCTTCACGTCCGGCGGCAGCACGCCGTGCACGTGGTCGTTGGTGGGCAGGCCGGACGCGAAGTCCACCCAGTGCGTGAAGCCCTCCGCGGACAGCCGCTTCGCCGCGGCCTGGAGGCACGCGCGCAGCATCCGCACCCACTTCCGCGTGGAGGGCAGCAGGGAGAACATGTACTCCGCCGCCTGCCGGTCCGCCTCGAAGTGGTGGGTGCCGCCCAGCGTGTAGTCGTAGATGCGTGCCGCGTCGGGAACCTGGGGATTCACGCCCGGCACGCGGGCCAGCTCGTTCACATCCATGGTCGTCGCTCCGTGAGCCTGCTGCCCGGACATTGTGCCGGTCCGCTCGCGCGGTTGCACCCTTCCTACGGAGCGAGGCCCGCGACCTGGCGCAGCAATTCCAAAGGCCCCAGCGCGGCGACCGCGTCGAACTGCTCGGGCGTGCGCACCAGGAGCGACCCCGCGAAGCCCAGCGCGTTGACGTTGACGCCCAGGTGCTCCGCGCGGCCGCGGGGCACGAGCAGCATCCAGTCCCGCGTGACGAGCAGGTTGTACGGCGCGTGCTCGCCCAGGCCCAGCGCCTCCCGCAGAGCCGGTAGGCCGCCAGCATCCGCTCCCCCTGCCCCGGCGCCCCCACGGCCCCAGGCCCGCCAGCAGGTGCGCGAACGGCAGGGACTCCGCGGCGATGACGCGGCCGGGCCCCGGCAGCGGGGGCAGCAGCGACTCCAGCGGCGCGCGCAGGCCGTCCGGTCCCAGGGCGGCACCAGCTGCAGGTGCTTGTGGCGCTGGCTCGCGCCGGCCGTCTCCCCGGCGTTGTAGAAGGCCAGCCCGTCCAGCCCCTCCAGGCACGTGGAGAGCGCGTCGAAGTCCGCGCGGGTCAGCAGCGCGTCCTGCGACTCAAAGGCCCGCGTCACCAGCAGCAGGTGGTGCTCCACGACGTTGAACTTGTTGAGCAGGCACACGTGCGCGGGCGGCACGTCCCCCAGCACGAGGTCCGGCTCCGGGTTCGCGAACGGATTGAACGGCTCGGCGTTGGACGGCGCCGGCCGCTTGCGCTCCTTGAGCGCCACCCGCCCCAGCACGCGCACCTGGAACGTCATGTTCGCGAGGGGCAGCGTGCGTGCTTCCGTGGCGATGGGCTGGAGCGCCCCGGTCTCCAGCGCGTGCCGCGTGACGGCCAGCGTGCGGGGCCACAGGGCGGCGGGCGTCAGCGGTGCGGCGTTCACGGGCGGGCTCCTGACGTGAGGCCTGGAGTCTGTGCCCTCCCGTGCCGCCAGCGTCAACCCGCCTCCGGTAGGAGCAGCGCCGCGATGTCCGCCTCAGCGCGGAGGGCGGAAGACGTACTGGTACTCCGGTGACGGGCTGCCGGGGGGGTACTGGGCATCCATGAAGGCGACGTGCGCGTGGTGGGTGATGAGCACGTCCTGGAGGCTGTCGTAGAGCACCACCACGTTCGTGGCCTTGCCGCTGGCGTCCAGGTCCACGCGCACCTTCAGGTTGCCCTTGAGGTCCGGCTTCTCCATCAGGTGCTCCAGGTACAGCGCCACCAGCCCCAGCGACACGCGGTCGTAGATCTGCTCCACCGTGCCCTTCGCGGGCGCCGCGGGCAGCCGCAGCTTCTTGCTCAGCTGCGCGGCCTCCTCCGCCGCCTCGGGCACGGGCCGCTCCGGGGCGGCGAGCGCCGCGCGGTACGCCGCCACGGCCTCGAAG
>NZ_JBKGHJ010000249.1:0-12356 GCF_046520365.1 Corallococcus sp. 4LFB | reverse complement strand
GTCCGGCACGGGTGGCGTGGGCGGCACCGGCACCAGCGGCTCCGGCGGCACCATGGGCGGCGTGGGCGGCACCGGCACCGGCGGCTCCAATGGTTCGTCCACCGGCACCGTCGGCGGCCAGTAGCCTTCCGATGAGCTGTCCTTGAATGACGGTACGGCCGCCAGCCCTTCGCTGGCGGCCGCCGCCATGTCTGGCTTTACTTCGGCGCGTCCAGACAGGCCATCGCCCGGCCCACGTACTCCATGAGCTTCGGGTCGCGGCCCTGGCGCTGCGCCACCTGCGGCTCCTGCTGGTGCAGCGTCTGGAGAGACTTCTCGATGCCGGGGTTGCCGCCCGTGAAGGCGCGGATCAGCTCGCGCCAGCGCGTGGCCAGCGCGCGCACCGGCTCGGACGCGGGGTCGGCGCCCTGCTCCATCTGCTCGCGCATGCTCGCGATGAGGCGGGGCCACTCGGCCTCCACCTGTTGGACGGCGTCGTCACCCATCGCCTGGCGACGGGCCTCCAGCTCCTTCAACTGCTCCGGGGTGTAGTACTTCTCGAACATGGTCATGGCCTCGATGGTCTGTAGGAAGTCGTCGGCGGAGACGGGCTCCGCCGCGCGCAGCTGTCGTGCGAGGGAATCCAGGCGGTCGCAGAGCTGACGCTGTTCCGCCAGCTGCTCCCGGGCCCGCTGGAGCCGCAGCTCCACCACGCGCAGGGCGGAGAAGTCCGCCCGGCCCAGCGTCTCGGCGATCTCCTCCAGCGAGAACCCGAGCTGCTTGAGCGACAGGATGTGACTCAGGCGGGCGATGTCCGCCGCCGTGTAGAGCCGGTGCCCCGACGCCGTGTGCGCCGAGGGCTTGAGCAAGCCAATCTCGTCGTAGTGGTGCAGCGCGCGGATGGACAGCCCCGTGCGCCGGGCCAGCTCCCCTACCTTCAGCTCCGTGTGCTGCATGCCTCACCCCTTTCCAGTCACCGCCCTTCGCGTGACTGGATGCGATGGGTACAACCTCACGTCGCGTGAGGTTCAAGAGGGAAAACGCACAGGCCCTTCAAGGGGTGGCCAGCCGCCGACAGGAATTGCTAGGGTCCCCGTCCGATGTCCGGTCCGGCGATGACCGCCGCTGACCCCGAACCATGAGGAGACCTGTCCTGTGATGCCGCCCCTTGTCGTCGTCGCGGCCCTGTCCGCCACGCGGGCGCTCATCCGCTGAGCCGGTCGCAGCACCGTCGTCCGTCGCAGCGCGAGCCCCGCTTCCTTCACGCCCGGCGCCCCGGAGTCCTCCTCCGCGCGGCCCTGGCATCGCGCTGCCCGGAGTTCCCCAAGTGTCACTCACAACCCTCGGCTGGGGTCCCGACCTCGACCTCGCGCTGTCTTCTTTCGTTTCGCAGTCGTCTTCCTCCGCTTCCCTCGTCCCCGGGCGCGTCGTGCGCCAGCAGCGGGGACTGCTCACCGTCCAGACCGCCGGCCCGGCCTTCCTCGCGCGCGCCGCCGGACGCCTCCTCCATCAGGCCCAGGGCGTGGAGGCCCTGCCCACCGTGGGCGACTGGGTCCTCCTGCAACCGCCCGCATCCGGTGACGGCGAGGCGCTGATGCACGCCGTGCTGCCCCGCCGCAGCCTCCTGAAGCGGCGCGAGGCGGGCAGCGAGCACGACGGGCAGCTCATCGCCGCCAACGTGGACGTGGTGTTCCTCGTCGTGGGGCTGGACGGCAACTTCAACCCCCGCCGCATCGAGCGCGCCCTCACCGTGGCCTGGAACAGCGGCGCCACGCCCGTCGTGCTCCTGACCAAGGCGGACCTCGCGGACGACGCCGCCGAGCGCGTCCTGGAGGTGGAGGCGCTGGCCCCCGGCGTGGACGTGCTCGCGGTGAGCGCGCACACGGGCCTGGGCGTGGAGGACGTGCGCGCGCGGCTTCCGCCGGGAGGACGGGCGTGCTGCTGGGCTCGTCCGGCGTGGGCAAGTCCACGCTCACCAACCGGCTGCTGGACGCCGCGCGGCTCGCCACCCAGCCCGTGAGCGCGGAGGGCGACAGGGGCCGCCACACCACCACGCACCGCGAGCTGTTCGTGCTGGAGCACGGCGGCCTCATCATCGACGGGCCCGGCATGCGCGAGCTGGGCCTGTGGGGCGACGATGACGAGGGCCTGGCCCACGCCTTCGCGGACGTCCTCGCGCTGGCCGTCGGCTGCCGCTTCAACGACTGCGGCCACCAGAACGAGCCGGGGTGCGCGGTGAGGGCGGCGGTGGAGGACGGCACGCTCTCCCCGGAGCGGCGCGCGAGCTTCGAGAAGCTCCAGCGCGAACAGGCCTTCCTGCACCGCCAGACGGACGCCGCCGCGCAGCGGGAGCACAAGCGGATGGAGCGCAACCGGTCCAAGGAGGGCCCGGCGCGGGCGCGCTTGAAGCGCGGCGAATAGACAGACCTCCCGGGCGCGGCGCGGAAAAGGACTCCGCGCCGCGTCCAGGCGTGGCTCAGAGGCCCGGGCTCGTCTCCGGCACCGCGCCGGGCGGCGGCAGCGGCGGCGGGGTCGGCGTCTCGAGCACCGGGGCCTCGCCCTCCCGCGGCGCGTTCGCGTCGTCCGGCACGCGGGCGGGCGCCTCCGGGCGCGGGCCTGCGTCCTGTCTTGGGTTGAAGTCCGGGGACCCCGCCACGCAGGAGTAGGCCACGGTGCGCGAGCCCACCAGGACCGTGGGCAGCAGCAGGCCAATCGCGGCGCAGTTGCCCTGCTCCTCGGTGGTCCGGTTGCCGCCGGAACACACCGCCGACCCGATGAACGCGCCCGCCACCGCGAGGCCCGCCTGGATGAGGAAGTCGCTGGCGGTCGCGCGGCTCTGCGCCCACGCGACGCCGTTCGCGCACTCGCTGCCAGGAGGGCTGGACACGGGCACCAGGCCCGCCACCGTGAACCACTGCCGGTCCTGGTGGACCGTGGGCTCCGGCCGCAGGTTCGTGATGATGCTCGTCCGATAACAGCCCGTCTGCCCCAGCATCAGCGCCGCCATGGACGCCGCCACCGCGTGTGCCTTCCGCATCAATGCCCCCAATCCCGGTGAGTGACCGCGCGCACCGGCGGTCAGGCCCCCGTGCCTAGCCCGGAGGCGGGGGTCCCCGGAAGAGGGGCGGGCCCTAACGGCGGCGCTTTGGCGCGACGGGCAGGCCTTCGAACGCCGTCTCCACCATGCCGCGAAGGGAGGCCTCCGCCATGCCCGCCTTGCCCACGGCCTCCAGCCCCCGCATGACCGCGAGCAGCATGGCGCCCAGCTTCCGGGGGTCCGCGTGGGCCGCCAGGTCCCCCTGCGCCTTCGCCTGCTCCAGGCAGCGCACGAACGCGGCCTCCAGCCCCTGGAAGGTCTCCAGCGCCCGGTCCGCGACGTGCGCGTCCTGCGCCGCCAGCTCCGAGGTGCCGCGCCCCAGCAGGCACCCGCGCCGGTTCGCGGGCCCGCGGACGCGGTGGCCACCCCCAGCAGGTACTGGCGCAGCCGCTCCAGCGCTCCGGCGTCCGGCCCCTCCAGCGCCTTCTTCACCGACTCCACGGAGCTCACGCAGTACGCGTCGAACACCTTCAGGAAGAGCTGATGCTTGTCGCCAAAGGCCCCGTAGAGGCTGCCCTTGCCCAGCCCCGTGGCCTGCATCAAGTCATCCATGGAGGTCGCCGCGTAGCCCTTGTTCCAGAACTGGTCGCGCACCGCGCGCAGCACCTGGGCTTCATCGAATGTCCGAGGCCGAGCCATGCCCTGAAATTAAAAGTTATTGACCGCTCGGTCCACCATTCTTAGATATGGACCACGAAGTCCATAACTCCCCGGTGACACGGGGAGCAGGTGGGCTGGCGCTTCACGGGGGCGCATGCGCCCCGGAGCAAGGAGCAGGACCATGGGCAGGCTCGACGGGAAGGTGGCGGTCGTCACGGGTGGAAGCACGGGCATCGGCTTCGCGACGGCGAAGCGCTTCGCGCAGGAAGGGGCGAAGGTGTTCCTCACCGGCCGCCGGCAGGCGGAGGTGGACCGGGCGGCGAAGGAGATTGGCCACGGCGCGGTGGGCGTGCGCGGAGACGTGTCCGTGATGGCGGACCTGGACGGGCTCTACGCGCGGGTGAAGGAGGAGGCGGGGCACCTGGACGTGGTGTTCGCCAACGCGGGCGGCGGCGAGTTCGCGGCGCTGGGCTCCATCACGGAGGCGCACTTCGACCAGACGTTCAACGTCAACGTGAAGGGCACGCTGTTCACGGTGCAGAAGGCGCTGCCGCTGTTGAAGGACGGCGGCTCCGTCATCCTGACGGGCTCCACCGCGGGCTCGGACGGCTCGGCGGCGTTCAGCGTCTACGCGGCGACGAAGGCGGCCATCCGCTCGTTCGCGCGCACCTGGGCGTCGGACCTGAAGGGGCGGGGCATCCGGGTGAACACGCTCAGCCCGGGCCCCATCGACACGCCGGGACTCAACGGGCTGGCGCCCGACGCGGCGGGGGGGAAGCAGCTGAAGGACCAACTCACCCGCCTCATCCCGCTGGGGCGCATGGGGCAGCCGGACGAGGTGGCGAAGGCGGCGCTGTTCCTCGCGTCGGACGACAGCAGCTTCGTCAACGGCGCGGAGCTCTTCGTGGACGGCGGCGCCGGACAGGTCTGAAGCCGACGGCGGCGCCGGACAGGTCTGAAGCGGTCCGGCGCGGGAGGGCTTCAGTCCTCCTTGCCGTCCGGGTTCGACGCGGCCAGCTTGCGCAGCTTCGCGGCGAAGGGGCTCTCGCCGTTCACCGGCAGCGGGCCGCCGGCCATGCGCTGGCGGCGGTCCATGGCGAGCGGGCCCTCGGGGGGGCCTTCCAGGGCTTCCTTCTCGAAGCGGTCCTGGCCGCCCAGCACCCGCCCCACGGGACGGGACGAGCCGACGCGACGGTAGGGATCCACGGACATGGCGTTGACCTCCGGATGACGCCCCCGTTCTACCGCGCTTCGTCCCCCGGCGCATCCCACCCCCGGGGGTCCTCCAGCGCGCCGCCGATGTGCCGGAGCACCCGGGCGGCCAGGTCCACGTCGATGAGGCGCGCGTCCCAGGTGCAGGTGAGCGTCATGGCCTTGCCGGGCACCAGCACCCCGTCCTCCACCACGGGCACGTCCCGCACCCGCCCGGGCGCCAGCAGCAGCGGCACGCGCGTGTAGGGCACCATCGCGACGAAGCCCCGCTCCAGCCCCAGCGAGCCCAGGTTCGTCACCGCCACGGAGCCGAACGGGTCGAACGGCATGCCCACCCGGCGCAGGTCCACGTTCAGGCCGTACCAGACGAAGGACAGCAGCCGCAGCGCGGGGCCCATCAGCCAGCCGGGCAGGAGCGACGAGCGGCGCTTGCCCCGCTCAATCTCCATGTCCTCGCGCGCGCGGACCCGCGACACGCGCGACTCCATGGCGTCCGCCAGGGCCTCCAGCGACTTCTGGTCCGCGCGGTGCACGGTGGCGGTGGTGAGGTCCACGCGCGACGCGCCGCTCGCCGGCTGCACCACCAGCACGCAGACGCCCACGTCCTCGCGCAGCCACGGGCGCTGGCCGCGCAGCACGACGTTGGCCTCCGGGTAGCGGCGCAGCGCGTCCGCCGCGGCCTTCGCCACCAGGTGCGTCACCGTCAGCCGGCGGCCGGTGCGCGTGCGGTGCGTGGCCATGAACGCGAGCGCCGCCTCCATGCGCACGTCCAGCGCCGCGTAGGCGGTGGGGTCGCGGGGCGCGCGCCACGTCCCCAGCGCGAGCTTGCGCAGGGCACTGGCGGGAGGCGCGGGGTGGAGGTCCAGGTTCACGGAAGGTTTCCCAAGCCTTTGCACGGCGGGAGCGCCGCGCGCAATGGGGAGCGGGCTTTGTTAGACAATGGCCGCAGCGCCCCTTCCCTCCCGCGCTTCGAGGCCCCATCCGAATGAGCACCCTCGCCCTGGTCCTGTCCCTGGCCCTGCAGGCCGCGCCGCCCGCGAAGCCCCTCCCGAAGCCCGCCGCGAAGACCGAGCAGAAGAACGCCCCCACGCAGGACGTCGCCGCCGCCACGCAGGCGTGGCAGGCCGAGCGGCTGCAACGCCTGACGTCGCCGGACGGCTGGCTGACGCTGGTGGGGCTCACGTGGCTGAAGGAGGGCGAGCAGCAGGCGGGCTCCGCGCCCGGCAGCGCGGTGCCGCTGCCCGCGCCGGTGCCTGCCCGGGCGGGCACGTTCGTGCGCCAGGGTGACACCGTGCGCTTCCAGCCCGCGGCGGGCGCGGCCTTCACGCTGGAGGGCAAGCCCTTCACGGGGGGCGCGCTGAAGACAGACGAGAAGGGCGCGCCGGACGTGCTGCGGCTGGGGAGCGTGAGCTTCCAGGTCATCCGCCGAGGTGACCGGCTGGGCGTGCGGGTGAAGGACTCGGAGGCCGCGGCGCGCAAGCAGTTCCAAGGCATCCCGCTGTACCCGGCCAGCGCGGACTGGAAGGTGGAGGCCCGGCTGGTGCCGGACGAGAAGCCGCGCATGCTCAGCGTGCCCACGGTGCTGGGCATGTCGGAGGAGATGAAGTCCGCGGGCACGCTCGTCTTCACGGTGGCGGGCAAGGAGCACCGCCTGATGCCCGTGGTGGAGGAGGGCTCGGACGAGCTGTTCATCATCTTCGGCGACGAGACGAACCGCGACACCACCTACGGCGCCGGCCGCTTCCTCTCCGCGCCGCTGCCGGACAAGGACGGGCGCGTCGTGGTGGACTTCAACCGCGCCTACAATCCGCCGTGCGCCTTCACCCGCTTCGCCACCTGCCCGCTGCCCCCGCGCGGCAACCGCCTGGCCCTGCGCGTGGAAGCCGGCGAGAAGCGCGCGGGCGACCACTGACCGCTGAGACGCCACCGCCCGCTTCCCTGGGGAGGGAAACGGGCGGCGTGGGGCGTCAGGGGCGATGGAACCTCAGAGCTGGATGGTCTTCTCCAGGTCCGCCATCCGGAAGCGCGCCATCGCCAGGTTCGCGTTCGCGCGGTGCAGCGCGATGTAGAGGAACAGCCCCTCGCGCGCCGCGAGCGGGCGGATGATGTGGTACTGCTCGCCCAGGGTGATGAGCATGTCCTCGATGCGGTCCTTGATGCCCAGGGCCTTCATCGTCTTCAGCTTGGCGCGCATCACCTCGGTGTTGCCCGCGGCCGCCGCGTCGATGTTGAACCCCGCGGCGCCCACACTTCCCAGGGTCATCCCGCTGTTCGCATCCGCCAGACAGACCGCGAACGCTCCCTCAATCTTCATCGCCTCTTCCAGCGCCTGCTTCACGTTCGCCATGACGTCTCTTTCCAAAAGAACGGGGGGAATCGAAGGGGACTGCGACTGCGAAATCGCGGGCGGCGGCACGGCGTCGGCGCTCAGCTCCGCCAGCTCGAACGTCAACTGGCTGGAGTAGGACCGAGGCTGCGGGACGAAGAGGGCCTGCGCCTCCGTCAGCTCGAAGAGCGCCTCCAGCTGCGCGCCCAGGTGCTGGCACAGCAGGTCGCGCAGCGTGTCGCGCGGCACCAGGCCCCACGCCACCAGCGTCTCGCAGAAGTTGCCGCCGCTCTTGCGGCACTCCGCCATCACCTGCTCGACGTCCTCACGGCTCACCAGCCGCGCGTCGATGAGCGCCGTGGAGAAGCTGCGCGCCCCCGGGCCCGTCAGCACCGTCCACGCCACCTTGCGCTCCACCACGAAGATGCGGCCGGAGACCGTGGCGGACTTCACCACCACCTCGCCTCCCAGCTTGCTCTCCAGGGCTTCGTTCAGCACCGCCCGGACAACCTGACGAGGCTGGGACATGACGGGTCGGGGGGCCGGATTCATGAGGGGGGATCCACGGAGACCGCCAGTGATGGCGCGGTCCGTCAGGGGGTCGCTGCGGTCGGAATAATAAGCAGCGACACTGCACAATCGCAACTCAACTGTAAAATTCAGGGAATAAATGACTCCCCTGGGGTTGGTGAAACCCCGTACAGATGGCTGAGTGTCTTGTACTGGGGGCTCAAAGACAACGGAACAATCCCAGAGCAGCGAAAACCTGACGCATGGACCCGACAGCGCAATGCGTCGTCAGGGCAGGCGGGTTCGCTCGGCAACACTTCCCTCTGAGAAGGGGGCTCCCTCCGCGGGAAGGCGCGCGGGCAATCCGCTCCGTCCTCCCCTGCGTATAGGCCCCCGGAGCGCGCGTGGCACCCCGGGGGCCTGGGTCCTGTGGGACCATGCTCCGCCCTGTTGGCGGCTCAGTGCACTGGCGGTGCGCGGTCCGCGGCGGCTTCCGGGGCCAGGGGGGACTCCAGACGTGGGGCGATGCCGTCCTTCACCTGGCGCACCAGGGCGGCGCAGAAGGCGTCCAGGTCGTCCGGCTTGCGGGACGTGATGATGTTGCCGTCCTCCACCACCTGGCGGTCCACCCAGCGCGCGCCGGCGTTGATGAGGTCCGTCTTGATGGACGGGAACGACGTGACGGTGCGCTCGTCCGCGATGTCCGCCTCCACCAGCATCCACGGCCCATGGCACACGGCGGCGATGGGCTTGTCCGCCTTGAAGAAGTCGCGCACGAAGCCGACCATGCCGATGTCCATGCGCAGGTGGTCCGGCGAGTAGCCGCCAGGAATCACCAGCGCGGCGAAGTCCGCGGCCTTCACCTCCTTCACTGCCTTCTCCGTGCGGATCTCCGCCCCCCTCTTCCCCTTGAGCGTCTTGCCTGCCTCCAGGCCGATGACGACGGGCTCATGGCCCGCCTGCTTGAGCGTGTCGAAGGGGACCTGGAACTCGGAGTCCTCGAAGTCGTTGGCCACGATGAGTGCGATGCGCGCCATGGAACTGCCTCCCGCTGGGCAATGGTTGCCGGTGAACCCGCCCGAGCAAGGTGCCCACGACAGGGGCCGGGACAACGTCACCCGGGACCGTCTTCTGGTGCCGCATGCGCTCGCCTGCCCCCCTTCCAGGTCGGTGGGCGGCGTCCACCAGCGCTAGATTCCCGCCATGCGCTCCCGACGCCTGCTGCTGTCCGCCCTCGTGGTGCTCGCCGCCTCCGCCGCCGCCTGCCGCAGGAGCCAGGCGCAGGGGACGGCCTCGCCCGCGGACTGCATCCTGGTGGAGGACGGCTGGGGACAGGACGGCAGCGTGCCCGTCACCGTGGACGTGGTGGCCGAAGGGCTGGAGGTCCCCTGGGGGGTCGCCTTCCTGCCGGGCCAGGACGGGGACGCGCTCATCACCGAGCGGCCGGGCCGCGTGCGGCTGCTGCGCGGCGGCAAGCTGCAACCCGGGGCCGTGGCCACGCTGCCCCTGACGGCGAACGGCGAGGGCGGCCTGCTGGGCATCGCCACGCACCCGGACTTCGCGACGAACCGCCAGTTCTACCTGTACGTCACCACCCAGGCGGACGGGGAGGCGCAGAACCGGGTGGAGCGCTGGACGCTGTCACCGGACGGCACGAGCGCGACCTTCGAGCGCGTCATCTTCGGGGGCATCCCGTCCGCGAAGTACCACGACGGCGGGCGGCTGCGCTTCGGGCCGGACGGCATGCTGTACGTGGGCACGGGGGACTCCCGCGACCCGGACCTGTCCCAGGACGTGAGCAGCCCCGCGGGCAAGCTGCTGCGCCTGACGCCGGATGGCGCCGTGCCCGCGGACAATCCCTTTCCGGGTTCGCCCGCGTTCCTGCTGGGCGTGCGCAACACGCAAGGCTTTGACTGGAAGGACGCCACTACGCTGTACCTCACCGACCACGGCCCCAGCGGTGAGACGATGCGCTTTGGCCACGACGAGGTGAACGTGGTGAAGGCCGGGGACAACCTGGGCTGGCCCGGCATCTATTCGTGCGAGACGCAGGGCGGGCGCATCACCCCGTCGCTCACCTTCGACGACGCGGCGCCCCCGGGCGGCGCGGCCGTCTACACGGGCACCGCGATCCCGGAGTGGCGGGGCTCGCTGCTGGTGGGCACGCTGAAGTCCCGGCACCTGCACCGGGTGGAGTTCGATACACAGAACCCCCGGCGCGTGGCCCGGCACGAGGTCTACCTGCGCGACACCTGGGGCCGCCTGCGCGACGTGCTGATGGGCCCTGACGGCCACCTGTACGTCACCACCAGCAACTGCGACGGCCGGGGCGAGTGCGGCCCGAGGAAGGACCTGCTCCTGCGCGTCCGGCGCTGATCAGCTCACGCTCTCCGCGCTGTAGCGGGCCAGCAGGCCCGTGCGCACCGCGTAGCGGTACACCCGCTGGAAGACCCAGCCCGCCAGCACGATGTCCAGCAGCGCCAGCGCGAAGCCCCAGCCCAGCATGGCGCCGGAGAACTCGCCGCCGGCCACCAGCGTGCGCACGCCCTCGAAGACGTAGGACGGGGGCAGCGCCTTCGCCACCCACTGCATCCACTGCGGCAGCGTGGACAGCGGGTAGAAGACGCCCACGAACGGGGACAGCAGGCTGGGGATGGGCCAGACGAACCACTCCGACGCGGGCCCCAGCCGCAGCACCAGCGCGCTGCTGAGGATGCCCAGCGCGATGCCGAAGAGGAACAGCACCAGCACGAAGGGGATGAACATCGCGCCGTAGGCGGCGAAGGACAGCCCGAACACCGTGGTGGACAGCAGCAGCATGACGCACAGGCCGATGGCGCTGGTCGCGACGCTCGTCACCACCAGGCCGCTCACGTACTCCGTCAGCGTGAGCGGCGTGGCGAAGACGTTGAGGAAGTTGCGCGACCAGACGTCCTCGAAGAAGCCCGTGGTCAGCCCCTGCATCACGCGCGCGAAGAAGTCCCAGAGCAGCACCGCGCCCAGGAGCGCCGGCACGAAGTTGTAGCCCGCGGACGTGACGCTGTTGAGGTACCGGGTCATGAAGCCCCACAGCACCATGTCGATGGCCACCCACGCGAACAGCGGCACCACGCGCGCGAAGTTGCCCTTGTAGAGATAGAACTGGCGCAGCGCGATGCCCGCGACGTGGCTCAGGTTCATGGCGCTTCGGTCCTCTCCAGCGCCAGCGGCTCGTTGGCCACGGCGATGAACAGCTCCTCCAGCGAGGCCTTGCCGTGCTCGCGGGGCAGCGTCCTGGGGTCTCCCTCCAGCAGCACCCGGCCGCGCGCGAGGAAGAGGACGCGGTCGCAGACGGCCTCCACCTCGTACATGTTGTGCGACGTCCACAGCACGCTGCTATCTCCCTTCGCGGCGAAGGCCTTGATGCGGGTGCGGATGTCCACCGCGGTGGCCGGGTCCAGCGACGCGGTGGGTTCGTCCAGCAGCAGCAGGCGGGGCTCGTTGAGCATGGCCTTGGCCAGCGACACGCGCGTCTGCTCGCCGGAGGACAGCACGCCGCACTTGGTGTCGCGGAAGCGCTCCAGGTCGTACTCCTCCAGCAGCGCCTCGATGCGGGCGGACAGCCCCTTCACGCCGTAGATGAGGCCAAAGACCCGCAGGTTCTGCGCCACGGTGAGGTTGCCGGGCAGGGGCGAGTAGACGGCGGCGAAGTTGGTGCGCGACAGCGCCTTGACCCGGTGGGTCTCCAGGTCGGTGCCCTCGATGGCGATGGTGCCGGAGGTGGGCTGGAGCACGCCCAGGAGCATGTTGATGGTCGTGCTCTTGCCCGCCCCGTTGGGGCCCAGGAGCCCCACGATTTCGCGGCGCCGCACGTCGAAGGAGATGCCGTCCACGGCCGCGTGGGCGCCGTACGTCTTGCGCAGCGCCGTGACGGAGAGCACCAGGGTGTCCAGCGAGCCGGAGTTCATCGGGGTCCCGCTGTACCACGCGGATCGAATCTGGAAAGCTTCGCGCCCTCCCCCGGTCCCAGTGGAGTCGCCGTGCTGCTGGAAGTGCCCATCCTCATCGGCCTGATGGTGGCGGCCATCGCGCTCGCGATCGCCGCCAAGCGGGCCAGCGTGCCGTACAACGTCGCGCTGGTGCTGGGTGGCCTGCTCATCTCCGTCGCGCACCTGCTGCCGGGCGTGCCACCGCTCAACCCCCAGTTGGTGTTCCTCATCTGTCTTCCGCTGCTGCTCTTCGAGGGCGGCATCACCGCGGACCTCAATGGCATCCGCGCGAACGCGCTCCCCATTGGCGTGCTGTCCACGCTGGGGATGATCCTCGCCATCGCCGCCACCGGCACCGCGCTGCACCTGCTGCTGGAGCTGCCGTGGGGGCCGGCGCTGCTGCTGGGCTCCATCCTCGCGGTGACGGACACGGTGTCCATCCTCTACGCCTTCCGCCGCGCGCCGGTGCCCGGAAGGCTGGCCGGCATCATCCAGGGCGAGAGCCTCTTCAACGACGGCACCGCGCTGGTGGCGTACGCCGCCATCGCGGCGGTGGTGTCGGGCGGGGCCGCGCCGTCCCTGGGCTCGCTGGGCGGCCACGTGCTGCTCGCGTCGGTGGGCGGCGCGGTGGTGGGGCTGGCGCTGGGCCTGCTGGGCGGCTTCA
>NZ_JBKGHJ010000248.1:6679-12400 GCF_046520365.1 Corallococcus sp. 4LFB | reverse complement strand
CGGCTGGAGGTGGCGCTCTTCTTCGCGGTGCCGCGCGGCGCTTTTCCGCCCACGCGCCCGGCCTTGCGCGCGTTCTTGCGCGCCGCGGGGCGCCGGCGGGCCGCCTTCGCCTTGCTGCCGGAGCCGCCCTTCGTCCCGCCTCCGGTGAGCTTGTTCACCGTGGCCCAGGCGCGGGCCTCCGCGGTCTTCTCGCTGGTGCCCTTGTCCTCGTAGCCCTTCTCGATGTGCTCGGCCATGCGCTTCTGCTTCGCCGAGTACTTCTCCTTGCTTCCTCGTGCCATGCAATACCCTCCTGGAAACGGTCCCGGCGCGGGTCCGAGGCACGGAGTCCGCGTCGCCTGCAAGGTGAGCACGCCTCCCCAGGGAGGGAACCCGCCAGCCCCCTACCCCTGTCCACTCCAGGAAGCATGCCGGCTTCCGGGGATGGGGAATGGACAGTGCCTCCGTCCTTTTCGCCCGGGTCCGGCTGGTGCTGGAGCGCTGTCGTGCGCAGCTTGGAGACGCCTCACAGAAAGCCGAGGTTTCGCCTGGAACCCGCACTCAACGCGCCGCCACGCCTCCGCCACCTGGATGGCGGGCCCGCGGTCCTGGTGGTGAACACGCGCTCGCGCTCCGGGCGCGACGCCTTCGAGAACGCCCGCGAGCTGCTGGCCGCCCACGGCATTCCGCTCATGGCCGCGCACGCGCTGACGCGGCCCAAGCGCCTGCGCAAGGTGGTGGAGGAGGCCATCGCGCAGGGGGCCCGCCGCATCCTCGTGGGGGGAGGTGACGGCACCATCAGCTGCGCGGCGCAGGCCCTGCTGGGCCGCGACGTGACGCTGGGCGTGGTGCCGCTGGGCACCGGCAACGACTTCGCGCGCTCGCTGGGCATCCCGGACACGCTGGAGGCCGCGTGTGACGTCATCGCCGGGGGCTACACGGCGCGCGTGGACGTGGGGCTCGTCAACGGGCGGCCCTTCCTCAACGCCGCCAGCCTGGGGCTCACCACCGCCATCGCGAAGCGGCTCACGCAGGAATTGAAGCAGCGCGCCGGGAAGCTGGCCTACCCCATGGCCGCCGCCGCGGAGATGCGCACGCTGCAGCCCTTCCACGCCCGGCTCCAGGCGGACGACCGGACGCTGGAGGTGGACGCGCTCCAGCTGGTGGTGGGCAACGGCCGCTACCACGGCGCGGGCAACATGGTGGCGCCGGACGCCACGCTGGACGACCGCCGGTTCCACGTCTACGCCATCACCGCCCCGTCCGTGGCGGACGGCGGCGAGCGCACGGGGCTGGGCCACCTGCAGGACGTGGCCACGCTGGCGCGCGTGGCGCTGGGCATGCGCAGCGGCGGGCACCTGGAGCACGAGTCCGTCGTGCACCTGCACACCGCGCGGCTCGTCGTGGAGACGGACCCGCCCATGGAGGTGAACGCGGACGGGGAGAACGTGGGCATGACGCCCATGCGCTTCGAGGTCGCCCCCGCGGCGCTGCGCGTCTACGCGCCCGCGCCGCAGTAGGGACGTGCGCGCTACACCTTCTCCAGCACGCTGGAGAGCACCTGGGCGGTGAAGTTCACCAGGGGAATCACGCGCCGGTAGTCCATGCGCGTGGGCCCGATGACGCCGACGGTGCCCAGCACCGCCTCCGCCGTGCCGTAGGGGCTGGCGATGACGGTGACGTCGCCGGCGGCGGAGAACTCGCTCTCCGCGCCGATGAAGACGTGCATCTCCTTGGTGCGCTGCACGCGGTCCAAGAGGTGCAGCAGCTTGTGCTTCTCATCCAGGGCGCGGAACAGCGCGCGGATGCGCTCCACGTCGGCGAACTCGGGCTGCTCCAGGAAGGAGCCGGTGCCTTCGATGAGCACGCGCTCCGGCGTCTGCAGGTCGGTGGCGGCGGCGCCCAGCTTGAGGGCCTTGGCGGTCAGCGCGTTGTAGAGCGCCTGCTCCTGGTCCATCTCCGCGCGGATGCGCTCGCGCGCCTCCTCCAGGGGCACCTGGTGCAGGAGCTCGGAGAGGTAGTTGCTGGCCTTGATGAGCTCGTCGGACGTCACCGGGAAGTCCACGGTGAGGGCCTTGTTGTGCACCTGGCCGTTCTGGCCCACGAGGATGGCGAGCACGCGGTTCTCGCGCAGGCGCAGGAACTCGATGCGCTGGAACACGGCGGCGTCGGGGCGGGGCGTGAGGACGACGCCTGCGTGCCGGGTGAGCGAGTGCAGCACGCGGCTGGCCTCCGACAGGATGTCGTCCAGGCTGGACTCATGGATGAGCCCGGCGTGGATGAGCTCGCGGTCGCGGGGGGCGGGGTCGCGCAGCTTCACCAGGGTGTCCACGTAGAAGCGGTAGCCGCGGTCGGTGGGCACGCGCCCCGCGGAGGTGTGGGGCTTCTCCAGGAAGCCCAGGGCCTCCAGGTCGGCGAGCACGTTGCGCATGGTCGCGGAGGAGACCTCGAACTCTCCGCGGCGCGTCAGCTGCTGGCTGCCGACCGGTCCGCCCGTGGTGATGTACTCCTGCACCACGGCCCGGAGGACTTCCTTCTCGCGCTCACCCAACTCGTCGGGCATTCCCGCTCACGCTCCGGAAAGCTGTCGACCCGACCTCCGGGTCTCCATGGCTCCTGTAGAATTCTAAAAGGGACGCCCGGGGCATTCAATCCGGCGCGCGTCCAGGAGGGCAGGCAGGCGGGGCGCTGGCTTCCTGGCCCGGGGGCCGGGTACGGCAAAGCGCACATCGCCCTGGAGGGTGGCGGGGGTTAGAAGCGCGCCGCCGTGACGACCGCGACCGCGACCCCCGACGTTGCCGAGCCCGCGCCCCACCGGGGCCGGCTGCTGTTCAGCCTCTTCTCGCTCTACGTCATCTGGGGGTCCACCTACCTGGCGATGCGGTTCGCGCTGACGGGCTTCCCGCCCTTCCGGATGGCGGGGCTGCGCTTCCTGCTGGCGGGCGGGCTGCTGTTCGCGGGGTTGCGGCTGAAGGGGCAGCCGGGGCCGGGGCTGAGGCAGTGGGGGGCGGCGCGGCGACGGGCTTCCTGTTGCTGGTGATGGGCAACGGCGGCATCGCGTTCGCGCAGAACCTGGGGGTGCCGTCCGGGGTGGCGGCGCTGGTGGTGGGGAGCATGCCGTTGTGGGTGGCCATCTTCGGGGCGGCCTTCGGGCAGAGGCCGGGCCGCGCCGAGTTCGTGGGGCTGGTGCTGGGCTTCGCGGGGGTGGCGCTGCTGAACCTGGGTGGGGACATGGGAGGCGGGGGCATGGCGGCGCTGGCGCTGCTGGTGGCGCCGGCGGCGTGGGCTTTCGGTTCGGTGTGGAGCCGGCGGTTGCCGATGCCCGAGGGGCTGATGACGCCGGCGACGCAGATGTTGAGCGCGGGCGTGATGATGATGGCGGTGAGCTTCGTGTTGGGGGAGCGGATGGCGGACGCGGTGCCCCCGCGCGCGGTGGTGGCGTTCGTGTACCTGGTGGTGTTCGGTTCGCTGGTGGCGTTCAGCGCGTACGGCTATCTGCTGCGGCACGCGAGGCCGGCGCTCGCGACGAGCTACGCGTACGTGAACCCGGCGGTGGCGGTGCTGCTGGGCGTGGTGTTCGCGGGAGAGACGCTGGGGCCGCTGACCCTGGGAGCGATGAGCGCCATCCTGGTCTCGGTGATGCTGCTGGCGCGCGGGAAACGGTGAGAAGGTTCAGCGCCCGCAGCGGCTGAGCTTGGAGACGCACATCGTCAGGGCATTGGCGAAGCCGTGGGCGTAACAGCTCTCGTGCCAGGACTGGGCGATGAGCGGATCCCCGACCTGGGTGGGCACGCGGGTCATCTGGAAGAACGAGCGGAACTCGCCGCCCTGGAGCTGGGGCCCCTGGCGGTCCTCGTAGTTGCGGGCGTAGTTCTCGAAGGTGATGCGGTCCGCGCCGCTCTCCGCGACCACGCCGCCCCAGTGATACTCCCACACCGGTTCGCAGTAGACAGGCGGAGGGATGGGCGCCGCGGGGCGGGGGGCGACCTCGTCCCGCATCCGCATCCAGTTGCGGTTCTGGGCATCCTGGTAGCGCTCCATGGCGCCCACGGAGTACGTCTGGAACGCGTCCCCCACCCGCGGGTCCGCATAGGCATTGAGGCCCAGCCGGAAGAGGAGCTGCTCGTAGCGAGCGCTCAGCGTGGCGCCGTTGAGGTTGACGCCGTTGAGCGTCATGGGGGCGTTGGCGCGCACCCGGTTCACCAGCCGCCCATAATTGCGTCCAATGGGGCCGTAGTAGCCCGCGAGCGCCGCCATCTGGGCCTGGGGGGTGTTGGCCCCCGCCAGCGCGTTCTGCAGCCCCACCTGGTAGTCGTTGACCGCGCGTTGCCGGGCCGCCGCGGCGTTGGGGCCCTCTCCCTGTCCATGGAAGAGGAACGTGGTGATGAGCACCGCCAGCCGGAACGGGATGTCGCCATGGGCCGGGAAGACCGGGGCCCACCCGCCGAGCTGCCAGCGTGGGAGGTTGAGGAAGAGCTGATTGCCGGACTGCGTGAGCTTCACGGTGCGCCGCGAGTCCTGCTGCTCGCCCATGACCTTGCCGGAGATTTCATTGCAGTTCTGCGACACGGCGGGCTCGAGGTGCCCGTCCTCGGACATCGCCACCTGGAACAGCCGCTTGGGTCCCGGGCCGCTCAGGAAGGGCAGGCAGCCCGGCTGCGCGGGGGGACCGATTTCCAGGTAGCGCGGCCCGGGCACCTTGGCGATGCGATAGCTGGAGCCCGCGGACCGCAACGCGCGGTTGCACCGGTCGATGGCGCGGTCCGTGGCGAAGAAGTGCTTGGACTGTTCGTGGCGGGGGTCCGTGTCCTCGATGGCGAGTTCGTTGTCATCCGAGACCCGGAGCGCGACCTGGTTGTGCGGCCGCAGGACGACGTTCACGGTCCCTGCGTCGAGGAGGAAGCTGTCCCCGTGCGTCTTCGGGTAGGGGTGGGGACGCACTCCGTCCCGCTGGGTCTCGAAGGTGGCGTTGTGGAGGTGGACGTCCTGGGCGCCGAGCTGGGCGTTCTGGATGACGTGGTACGCCTGAAGCGCGACGGTGGGCGAAGTCCACCGGCCCCCATGTGCCCAGGACGCCGCGAGCGGCACACGCTCCCCCGAGAGGGCCTGTGCCGCCAGGGCCTCGGCCTCTGCCTCCAGGACCCCGTCCACGAGCAGCCCGGTCCCGCCGTCGCCGTGAGGGACGCGCCCCGCGCGCTGTTGCAGCACGTGCACCAGCTCATGCGCGAGGATCCGGCTCCCCCGAGCCGAGTCGAGCGCCAGTGCGCCCGGAGCGAAGAGGATCTGCTCGCCCCAGCACAGGGCCTTGGCGCCCAGCCGCGCGACCAGGGGATGCTCGTGCAGGCGCACAGCGCTCAGGTCGGCACGGAAGGCCTGCTCGAACCGGACACGCACCCGCCTTGGGAGTTCCCGGCCTCGAGCGCAGGCCCGCTTCAGGAGCATGGGGGTAAGCCAAGGGTGCGGAGAATCCAAATTCCGTGCTCCCCATGTATCGAGGTGTGTCTCGTGAAACATCTACTACACCCGGGCGCCCAGCTCACGCGATCATCAAGGCGGCCCGCGCCTCGCGCGAGGCTCCTTGAAATCCAGGTGACGCCCTCAAGCATGGACATCGCCGAAGCCAAGGAGGCGATAGCGTCCGGCGCGTGCGTTCCATGAAGAGTCTCTGGGTGGCCGGTGCCCTGCTGACGGCGTGTGCCGGAGGGACGCGTGCATCCCGGCACGGCGAGCTGGGGTACGTCG
>NZ_JBKGHJ010000248.1:0-6579 GCF_046520365.1 Corallococcus sp. 4LFB | reverse complement strand
GGAACTCCGAGGCACCCTCAAGCCGGACCTCGTGCTCCATGCGGATCGCAACCTGTTGAAGGCCGCGCTCACCCTGGACTTCAAGTTCCCCTGCCCGGACACAAACCAGCCCCAGTGGACGCAATATGGGCCGAGCAGTCCGTACTTCGGTCGGGACCAGGGACGAGTCTACAAGGCGGCCCTGGGCGGGCAGGTTCTGCTCATCTCGCCAAGATTTGGAGTGAGGGCTCCATGAAAGACGCCTTTCCCACCATCCGGCTTCACGGCAGAGGCGGCTGGGTCGCGGGACGTGACGGAATCGTCATCTCCTTCTTTTTCCACGCCCCCCCTGAGGCCTTCGCTGACGCTGTCTGGCGCGCCCTTCAGACCTATCTTCAGGCCATCCCTCGTGGCTCGCTGGGTTGGTATCCGTCTGGAGAAGGAGAACTGGACGCGCTCGACGAGAAGGGATGGGAACACATCCGGAAGTATCTGCTGGACCCGCCCTGGAGGGGTGTCTGGTCCGTTGAGCTGATGGAGAACCCGAGCGAGGCCGGCAACCACCACTTCGAGTATTACGCGCGCCGCCTCGGGGATCCCATCTTGGAAGCCCCCATCAGCGCGGTGTCGTTCACGTTCCCGACCGAGTACCTCCAGGAGCACGGGGCTTCACATCTGCGAGCCCTTGCACTCCAGCTGGGTCATGAGCTGCCCTTCAACTTCGGCTACACCAGCTTCGCCATCGTCTCACCACAAGGTTTGTTCAGCTCAGGCGACTGGGCCATCACCGAGGCGCTCCTCGCCCGGTATCCAGGACTGGATGCCTACAACAACAGGGAGCTGAGCTCAGTCATCGGCCTGCACGCGCTGGCTCCGGCCTGGCTCACGTTCCTGGGCCAGCCCCTGCTGGGACAGCTGGGCGGCATCGACGCGCTCCGCAACGCGCTCCCCTTCCCGGAGGTCTCCGTGCTCCCCATGGACGGCGACCGCGTGCTCGTCACCCTGGACGAATGGCCAGACCCCATCGACACGCAGAAGCAGGCCATCCCGCCCCAGTACCGCGCGCTGGCCCGGCGGATGGAGCCCTTCCTCTTCCAGTACGAAGGCGAAGAGCTCCTGCCCTACCAGCTCGACACGAACCGGTGGCTCCGCCGGTTCCTCTAATCCTGCGGCCAGGGCGACAGCTTCTCCGCCTCGTACCGCTCCAGCAGCGCATGTGTCGCGCGCGCGGCCTCCTCCACCTCCACGCGCGACAGCCCTCGCGGCAGGGACTCAATCAGCGTCGGGAACGGCTGGTCGAAGACGAGCAGGTTCTCCATCTCCAGCGGATCCGTCTCCAGGTCGTACAGCTCCCACTGGTCCGCGTGCTCCCCGGACGGGTCGAACGTCCTCGCCAGCTTCCAGCGGGGCGTGCGCACGCAGCGGATGTGGTTGGGCTGGCACACCGCTCCAGGCCTCAACCCGGGCACCTTGCCCTGCTCGCGCAGCCGCGCCACCGCGCGCGTGTAGACGGTGAACAGCGCGTCGTCGTGCACCTGGTGCGGGTCTCCCGTGCGCGGCAGGGGCTCCGTGATTTCGTCGTCCGTCACGAAGAGCACGCCCTCGCGCGGCGTGCCGTTGGGCTCCAGCACCGTGGTCGCCTCGCCCCTCGCCAGCGGGCTCAGGTCCGCGCCCACGAACGGCGGCACCGGACGGTGCAGCCGCAGGTCCGTGCGAATGGCCGCCTGCTCCTCCCGGGTGATTCCCGCCAGCCCCAGCACCGTGGGCACGATGTCCGCGTGGCTCGTCAGCGCGTCGATGTACCGCGTCGACTGCTCCTGCGGGAACTGCACCACCAGCGGCACGTGCAGCGCCTCCTGGTAGGACGCGTGCCACTTCTCCATCAGGTAGCCGTGCGCCGCGCCGTACTCGCCGTGGTCGGAGAGGAACACCACCACCGTGTTCTCCCGCAGCCCCGTCTCGTCCAGCGTCCGCAGCACCCGCGCGATGTGCCCGTCCACCAGGTGGATGAGCCACGCGTAGTACTGCTGGAAGCGCTCCGCCGCCGTGTCCGGGTCGTGCGTCAGCTGGAACGGGATGCCCGAGTTCAACGTCACCGTCACCGGGTCGATGTTCTCGTTCGCCTGGTGCAGCGTCAGCCCCGTCTTCGACGACAGCGCGAGCCCCATCTTGTACGCGTAGTCCCGCTGGCAGTCCGGCTTGTTCTCCAGCGTGTCGCGCAGGTTCGTCGGCACGCCCGCGTTGTCCTGCGGGAACCCCAGCGGGTTGAGCGGCACCGTGAACGTCCCCGCCGTGGGCGTCACCGACCGCGCCCCCTCCGCCGGCACCGTCAGCGGCCCCACCTTGGGCCCGTTCGGATCCAACTGCCGCGGCAGGATGGGGTACGTCGCGATGTCGTGCGGGTTGGTGAACGACGCCACCGCCAGCCACGGCTGGGCTTCACCGTCCGGCGCGGCGGCCCGGGGCGCCGCGTAGGACTGCTCCCCGAGCGCCCGGTTGTACGGCTCACCCAGCGCCATCCGCCGCAGGAAGCCGCACGCCAGGTCCGCGAAGCCCTCGTCGCGGAACGCGCCCAGGTTGTTGATGGAGGCCCCGTGCGGCTCCGGATACGACAGCTCCCAGTCGTCGAAGCCGTACTGCTTCAACGAGTGGTCCGGCGGATTGCTCACGTGCCACTTGCCGAAGTAGTGCGTGTGGTAGCCCGCCTTCTGGAACCAGTGCCCCAGCGTCGGAATCCCCTGCGCCGACAGCCACGGGAAGGCCGCCGCGTCGCCGCTCTTGAACAGGCCGTCCGTCTGCGTGACGCCCGTGCGCGTGCCGTACTGCCCCGTGTAGATGACCGCGCGGCTGGGCGTGCACGCCGACGCCGCGATGGTGTGGTTGCGGAACACCGCCGCGTTCTTCCGCAGCGCCTCGAAGCCGGGGAAGAACTTCCGGAACGGGTTGTCCTCCCCGCCCTCCTCCACGAAGCCCAGGAGGTCCTTGATGGCGGGCAGGAAGCCGCCCTCCGGCCCATAGGCGAAGCGGGGGAACTGGAGCTGGTCGACCGTGAGGATGAGGATGTTGGGGCGCGAGGACGAGGGCATGGCCCCAGGCAGAGCACGGCCCATACCAACCGCCCCTCCCCCCTGGCCCCTGCCGCCTCACCCCGCGCGCGGCGTCCCGGGGGGACGCAGGCCGCGTCCCCACCCGACGCGCGAGTTCAGCTCGGGGTGCGCGAGGACTCCGTCGGCGTCGCCGCCTGGGCCTCGGTGCGCCGCGGCAGCCAGACGTTGAAGGTGGAGCCCTGGCCGACGGTGCCCGTGGACTCGGCCCAGATGCGGCCGCCGTGCTGCTCCACGATGCCCTGGCTGATGGTGAGCCCCAGCCCCAGCCCGCCGTACTTGCTGCCGTGCGCGCGGCCGAAGCGCTCGAAGATGATGCGCTGCTTCTCGCTGGGGATGCCCACGCCCTGGTCCTTCACGGACAGGTGCACGCCGCTGTCGCCTTCCGCCACCAGGCGCACCAGCACCTGGCCGCCCTCCGGCGAGTAGCGGATGGCGTTGGACAAGAGGTTCGTCAGCACCTGGTCCAACCGCCCGCGGTCCCACGTGCCCTCCAGGTGCTCGGGGACCTCCACCTTCAGCTCGTGCGTCTGCGACAGCACCGCCATGCGGTCCCGCGTCTCCAGCACCAGCTGCGACAAATCAAACGGCTCCAGCTCCAGGGACAGCCGGCCCGCCTGCAGGCGGCTGATGTCCAGCAGGTCCTCCACCAGCTTCGCCATGCGGTCAATCTGCCGGTTGATGATCTGCAGCGACTTGCCGGGGCCCGCCTCCGTCTGGCCGCCCAGCTTGAGCAGCGCCAGGTGCGCGTGGCCCTTCGCCGCGGCCAGCGGCGTGCGCAGCTCGTGGCTCGCGGCGGCGAGGAACGCGTCCTTCGCCTCGCTCGCCAGCCGCAGCGCCGTCTCCGCGCGCTGGCGCTCGGTGATGTCGCGCGCCACGGAGATGAAGCGGCCGGGGCCCTCGCCCTCCGCCACGTACTGGAGCACCACCTCCACCGGCACCTCCGTGCCGTCGCGGCGGCGGTGGTTGGTGAAGTACGTCTGCGACGGCAGCGTGCCGGACATGAGCGGCGCCAGCAGCTTGCGGAAGCCCGTCTCGTCGAAGGCGCTCTCCACCTCCAGCACCGACAGGCCCACCAGCTCCTCCACCGTGGCGGACAGCTGCTTGGCCGCGCCCGCGTTCGCGTACGCGAGCGTGAGCGTGTCCGGGGTGAACATCAGGACGCAGTCCAGCGTGGCGTCCAGCGTCGTCTTGAAGCGCGCCAGCGCCTCCTCGGCGCGCCGCTTGTCGTCGATGTCCGTGGCGATGGCCAGCCAGCCCACCAGCGACCCGTGCTCGTCGTACTCCGGCACCGCGCGCGCCAGGTGCCAGCGGTAGACGCCGTCCTTGCGCCGCAGCCGGAACTCCTCCGTGCTGTTCTGCACCTGCACCACCGCGTCGGCCCACACCGTGCGCATCCGCTCGCGGTCCGCCGGGTGCACGTCCTGGAGGAAGGAGGAGAGCGACAGCTCATACCCCTCCTGGTGGCCGGTGTAGTCGCGCCAGGCCCGGTTGGCGTAGGTCAGCGACCCGTCCGCGCGGGCCGCCCACATGGGCTCCGGCAGGGCCTCGGTGAGCCGCCGGTAGCGCAGCGCGCTCTGGCGCTCCAGGGCCTCGCGGTCGCGCTGGCGCAGCAGGGTCGCCTGGCGCTGGAGCTGCTGCTCCTTGAGGAACAGGTCCACGAAGACGCTGACCTTCGAGCGGAGGATTTCCGGGTCGAAGGGCTTGAGCAGGTAGTCCACCGCGCCGTGCGCGTAGCCCTTGAAGACATGCGCCGCGTCACGGCTGAGCGCGGTGAGGAAGATGATGGGGATGGTGCGCGTGCGCTCGCGCTGCTTGATGAGCGCCGCCGTCTGGAACCCGTCCAGGCCCGGCATCTGCACGTCCATCAGGATGACCGCGAAGTCGCGCTGCAAGAGCTGCTTGAGCGCCTCCTCGCCGCTGGTCGCCTTCACCAGGTCCTGGCCCAACGGCTCCAGGATGGCTTCCAGCGCCAGCAGGTTGGCCGGATGGTCGTCCACCATCAGGATGGCCGCACGCGGCGGGGCGGCGGCTTCCTGGGGACGTTCCGGGGTGTGCTCAGTGGAGTTCATGTGCGCGGTGGGGAAGCGCGTGGGTCAGGGGACCCGAGACACGGCGAACAAGGCTAGGGCCGCCCCCTTCCAGACGGAAGTGCAAAGGGGGCGGGAGGATGGATCGTCCTCGTTGAGTATCAAGCACTCACCCACAGCCGGACCAGTTCCAACAGCTTGTCGGTGTCCACCGGCTTGGGCAGGTAGTCGCTCGCGCCGGCCGCCATGCACTTCTCCCGGTCGTCCTTCAGCGCCTTCGCGGTGACGGCGATGATGGGCAGGCTGGCGTACTTGGCGTCCTTGCGGATGGCACGCATGGTTTCATAGCCGTCCATCTCCGGCATCATCACGTCCATCAACACGACGTCCACGTCGGGGTGCTGGCCGAGCATCTCGATGGCCGCCCGCCCGTTCTCCGCGAAGACGACCTGCATGCTGTGGTTCTCCAGCACGCTGGTGAGCGCGAAGATGTTGCGCATGTCGTCATCCACCAGGAGCACCTTCTTGCCCGCCAGCGGGGCGTCCTGGTCGTTGCGCTGCGCCAGGGCCGCGCGCGCGCGCGCCGGGAGGTTCTCATCCAGGCGGTGCAGGAAGAGCGCCGTGTCGCTGAGCAGCTGGTCCGGGCTCTTCGCGCCGCTCTTCAGGATGACGCTGCCGGTGTAGCGGCGCAGGCGGGCCTCGTCCTTGGGCGTCAATTCACGGCCGGTGTAGACGACGATGGGCAGGTCGCGGAAGCGCTGCTGCGTCTTCACCTCCTCCACCAGCTTGATGCCGTCCATGTCGGGCAACAGCAGGTCGATGACGAGGCAGTCGTACTCGTTCTCCTCCAGCTTCTGGAGGGCCTCCGCGCCGGACGCCACCGCGGTGACGACGACGTCGCCGCCGTCGCTGAGCAGCTGGGTGAGGCTGCTGCGCTGCACGTCGTCGTCCTCAATGACGAGCAGGCGGCGCTCGCGGCGCTCCAGGAAGCGCGACAGCTGGCCGAAGACGCGCTCCAGGCCCTCCTTGCTCACGGGCTTGGTGA
This sequence comes from Corallococcus sp. 4LFB, assembly GCF_046520365.1. Classification (NCBI taxonomy): domain Bacteria; kingdom Pseudomonadati; phylum Myxococcota; class Myxococcia; order Myxococcales; family Myxococcaceae; genus Corallococcus; species Corallococcus sp. 4LFB. The sequence continues at coordinate 421 of NZ_JBKGHJ010000248.1, read as the reverse complement.
GGTAGCCGAACGCACCCTGGGTGTTGCCCAGGTGCTTGTCCATCACGCTGATGATGTGGACGGGGATGTGACGGGTGCGCGGGTTGCGCTTGAGGCGGTCCAGCACGCTCCAGCCATCCACCACCGGCAGCTGGATGTCCAGGGTGATGGCGTCCGGCTGGTACTCGTGCGCCATGGCCAGGCCGCTGTCTCCGCGCGTGGCGACCAGGGCCTTGAAGCCCTTCTCGCGCGCCATCTGCACCATGATGCGGGCGAACTTCAGGTCGTCCTCGATGATGAGCAGGGTGCGGTCGCCCTCGCGGATGAACTCGCGGTCGTCCTCCACCACGACGGGCGTGTGGGAGCCCTCCACCTGCGGGGGCAGCGCGGCGTCCAGCACGTGGCCCTGCGGCTCCGACACCGGGGGGGGCCGGCGGGACGG
>NZ_JBKGHJ010000247.1:0-12431 GCF_046520365.1 Corallococcus sp. 4LFB | reverse complement strand
CTCACCGCGCGCGACATCATGACCCGCCAGGTGCGCACCGCCCGCCGCGACAGCACGTTGCGCGAGGTGGCGCAGCTCATGCGCGACGAGGACTGCGGCGTGGTGCCCATCGTGGACGCGGAGGGGCGGCTCCTGGGCCTGGTCACGGACCGCGACCTCGCGCTGCGCGCCTTCGCCGGACAGCGCGCCGTGGACGGCCTGCGCGCGGCGGACGTGATGACGGAGGAGGTGGAGGCGGTGCTGCCGGAGGAGGACCTGCACGGCGTCATCGAGCTGATGGGCCGCAAGCAGGTGCGCCGCATCCCCGTGGTGGAGCCCGACGACCGGCTGGTGGGCATCATCGCGATGGGGGACGTCGCCAGCCGCGCGGATCAGGACGAGGAGCTGCAGGAGGCGCTGGAGCGCATCTCGTCCCGGCGCTCGTTCTGGAGCCGGCTGCGCTGAGGCTCACGGGGACGGGAGGCCTTCTGGGGCCTCCCGTCGTCCCCGGGCCGTCCGGGGCTCAGGCGATGGTGACGACCACGCCGGACGCGTCCGCCGTGACCGTGAACTTCTTCAGGTCGCTGGTGGCGGGGCCCTGCGTGACGGTGCCCGTCTTGGTGAACGTGGACGCGTGGCAGGGGCAGAGCAGGCCATCGATGCTGGACTCGAAGCCCACCTCGCACTGCTGATGCGGGCAGATGGAGTCCACCGCCGAATAGGTCCCGTCCTCCAGCTTGAAGACGAAGATGGTCTTTCCGTAACCGGTGGGCCGGCCGCTCACCATGCCGCCCGTGCTCTGGAGGTCCGGGAACTGGGCGAACGGCAGCGTCACGGTGCCGTTCACCACCGAGGGGAAGGCGTCGTCACCGGCCTTGATGTTGATGCTCAGCACCTGCGTGCCCGCGTTGTACGTGCACACGTACGTCTTGAGCGGCACCGTGGCGGGCTCTTGCGTCACCGCGCCCGTCGTGGCGTTGAACTTCGACAGGTGGCAGGGGCACACGGCCTCCGTGCCGTCGAAGCCCATGGGGCAGCCCACGTGGGTGCACGTGGCGGACAGCACCGAGTAGGTGTCCGCGGACGGGTGCATCACCAGCAGGTTCTCCTGCCCGGAGCCGCCCGGGAAGCGCAGCGTCACCGCGCCGCCCGTGCGGGACAGGTCCGGGTAGCGCTGCACCACCAGCGACACGATGCCGTCGTCACCCGGCATCTGCACGTCCAGCACCGGCGCGGGGTCGATGTCCGGCGCGCACGCCGGCAGCCCCGCCACCACGGCGCCCGTTCCCAGGACCTTCTTGAAGAAGTCGCGGCGCGACGAGCTCACGTGCCCTCCGAGAAGACGAGGTGCGGCTCCAGCACGAGCTCGTCTTCCACCTTCACGAGCAGCAGCGTGGGCCGTTCGATGTTGTAGCCCTCCAGGCTGATCTTGAAGGACCCGTCCGCCGTCACCTGGGTGGCGGAGTCGAACTTCACCGTCATGGGGATCTCCACGGCCTTCGTCACGCCGTGGAAGGTGAGCTTGCCCTTGAGGGTGACGGGCACGGAGGCCGGGAAGGCGGCGGGCGTCTTCACGCCGGTTCCCACGGCCTTGACCTCCACCAGCGGGAACTTGGAGGCCTCCGTCACCTCCAGCATGTGCGTGTCGCGGTTGGAGTTCTGCGAGTCGAAGTCCTTCACCTGCGCGCGCACGGCCACCTGGAGGGTGCCGTCCGGCTTCAGCACGGCCTTGCCCTCGCTGGGGGGCGCCTTGCCGGACACGGTGTGCATCTTGTGGATGAGCCTGTAGGTGAGGGAGCTGGCGTCCTTCTTCACCGAGTACATCTTCGCGTTCTGCGCGGCGGCGGGCAGCGCGAGCAGCAGGGCAGCGGACAGAACGAGTCGTCGAGCAATCACGGCGGCCTCCAGAGGGGATACGGCTTGCCTCCGCACAACGGCCGGCGCGCGGAGACATTCACGACAGGGGGATGAGGGTCAGAAGGTGAGCGTGACGATGCCCGCGGCGACGCAGCCCAACGTGGCATAGCCCACCACCTGGTGCGCGGTCGCGTACTTCGGCTCCGTGATTTCGCCGTAGCTGTGGGTGGCGAGGATGCCCAGGATGGCCTGGGTGATCATCCCGGCGGTGGCCAGGCTCATGAAGATCTTGTGGAACGTCACCGTGTCCCACTGGAACGCGCGCTCCACCGGATCCGGCGCCAGCAGGCCCAGCGTGCCCACCGTGGCGAACAGCACCGACGTGCCGATGACGACGCCCCGGTGCCAGGCGAGCAGCGTGCGATCATCCCCGCCCCCCCGGAAGGACTCGTTGAACTGGAGCTGCCCCAGCACGGTGGCCGCGGTGAGCCCGCCCGCCATGGCCAGGCCCAGGCCCTGGTGCAGCTTGAGCATGGTGCGGCGCGTCTCCAGGTCCTTTTGCAGGTCCGGATCCAGGAGGCCCTTGGACGCCTCCGCCTCCGGCGTGAGCAGGTCGAAGTCCAGGCTGGGCTCGGACGTGGAGCCCTGCGTGGCCGGGGAGTCCGTCGTCCCCGCCGAACCTGCCGAGCCCTGGGAGCCCGGCTCCTGCGTGGCGGACACGGGCGGCGTCACGTCCGGCGTCACCGGCGGCGAGGCCGCGGGGGGGGCCGCGGCGCGGTCTCCCGCGAGGAGCCAGACACCGGACGGGCGGGCTTGCGCTTCACGGGCTTGCGCTTGGCCGCGGCGACCAGCACGGGGGCGTCCGACGCGAGGGCCGCGCCAGCGGGGGAGGCCGCCAGGAGCAGCATGGCCAGGAGGGGGGCAATGACGCGGGTCATCATGGGGTTCCGGGGGACAACGCAGCCCGTCGAAAAAGAGCGGGCCAGGTCTTCTCAGGCTACCCCGGCTGAAGGTCCCAGTGCACGGAAGTGCACACAGGGTCCGGTGAACCTTTCATGGCGGTGCACCCCGGGATGGCCAGCGTCATGAACCCCGGGGGCCGCCGAAAGTCTCTCCCGCGTCAGGCCGGCGTCGTCGAAGGCACCTCGGAACGGGGGGCGGTGCCGTGGGCCAGCTCCTGCCCCAGGGCGTGAGGGTCGAAGTAGGCGAAGAAGCGGCGGACCCGGTCGCCGTCCCACTCGAGGATGGAGACGCCCTCGTAGGCGACGGCGGCCCCGTTGTGCGCGGTGCCCTGCGTCTCCCACTCCAGGGCCACGCGGTCGCCGGACTCAATCATGTTGCGGAAGGTGGACTTCACCTGGCCCAGGGTGCCCTTGTACTCGGTCCAGAAGCGGCGGGCGCCGTCGACGCCGGAGAAGACACTGGGCGAGGCGACGTTGCTCACCTGCGCGTCGTCGGTGAAGAGGGCGACCATCGGCTCGATGTCGCCGTGCTCCTCCAGTTTCAGCAGTGCGTCCACGAACCGCTGCGCTCGTTCCATCGCCATCGGGAGTCCTCGTTCGTCGCATGAGAAGTAAGGGGTGTGCCCGGGAAGGGTGCGCACGCGGGAGGGAGGTGGCCTCCTTCCGGCGGCTGCCCGCTCGTCCTCCGGACGGCGGCGCTGTCCCCTCGCCCCCGGGTGGGCCGTGCCCGGCTGACACTGTCTCCTCTGGGGCGCCAGGGGCAGCGGGGCCCCCTTGCTCGCGGGCTTTCGCCGGAGGATGACTGTCCCGCAGGAGCCCCCATGTCCCAGGAAGCCCTCCGTTCCGCCCCGCCGCCGTCCACCGTCGACGAGGCGCCCACCGACCTTCCCGCGCCCGTCGCGGCGGAGTCGTACCCGCCGCTGACGTTCCTGCTGGAGGAGGTGCGCTCTCCGGGGCTGGTGCGCGCGGACATCGACGCGCTCATCGTGGGCCTGGGCCGGCCGCCCGCGCCGGACGAACCGCTGCGCGAGCGCGCGGATCTGCTGCTGGAGCTGCTGGACCGGAACAGCGCGGAGGGGGACTACACGGGCTCGGGCGGGATGAAGGTGCGGCACGCGGCGAAGGAGGCCCTGCTCGCCCTGGGCTATCCCTACGCGCTGGAGCTGCCGCCCGAGCTGCTGGAGACGAAGCGCGCCAACGGGAAGGAGCCGGGGCTGAGCGGAGGCGACATCACCCTGGCGGTGGTGAGCCTGCTGTACCAATCCGCGGGCCTCGTGGTGGTGGGGTTCTTCCTCAAATACTTCCGGATACCGGCGGCGACCGAGGTGGCGATGGGCATTGGCGCGGTCCTCTGGCTCTTCACCCTGCTCTCCCTGGTGGGCCACCAATCCCGGTCGCGGGACCTGCAGGTCATCAGCTCGACGGTGCTGTGGGCGGCGGCGGTGGTGTGGAGCCTGATCGCCCTCCCGTCCGCGCTGCTCACGAGTGGCCTCTCCCTGCTCACCGTCCCGTGGCACCTCGCGACGTGGACCGCCTTCGCCCTGCGCCCGGAGCCGGACACGGAGGAGCCGCTGGAGCCGAGCGAGCCCGGGCCCACGCCATGACCGCGCTGCCCACCGTCCGGGCCGCCACGCGTGAGGACCGGGCCGCCATCGCGGCCATCTACAACGCGGCCCTCGCCGAGCGCGCCTCCACCTTCGAGACGCGCCCGCGCACGCCCGAGGACATCGACGCGTGGCTGGGCAAGCGCCACCCGGTGCTGGTGGCGGAGGAGGACGGGCGCGTCATCGCGTACGCCTCCACCAGCGCGTACAGCCCGCGCGAGTGCTACGCGGGCATCGCGGACTTCAGCATCTACGTGGCGCCGGAGGCCCGGGGCCGCGACGTGGGCCGGCACCTGATGCAGGCGCTGATGAAAGAGGCGGAAGGCGCGGGCTTCCACAAGCTCACCTCGCGCGTCTTCGCCACCAACGTGCGCAGCCGCGCGCTGCTGGGGCGGCTGGGGTTCCGGGAGGTGGGCGTGCACGAGAAGCACGCCCCGCTGGACGGTGTGTGGCACGACGTGGTGGTGGTGGAGAAGCTGCTGCCCGCGAACGTGAAGTGATCAGCGCCGCGCGTCCTGGGCCCACTCCTCGCGCGTCCAGCCCTGCCGCTCATAGAGGGCCCGGCGCTCCGCGGGCAGGGCCTCCCAGGCGACGCCGGGGTCCAGGTCCCGGGGGCGGCTGAAGAGGCCGGGGATGTCGCCACGGACGGCCTGGGCGGCGCGCTCGGGGGAGAGGCCGCGCAGGCCGTAGCCCAGCTTGAGGCCGGCGTGGCTCTGGCCGGCCTTGTCGGAGGTCTCGAAGGCGATGCCGCCGCCGAACTCCGCGGTGCGAGGGTTGAGGGTCGCGTGGGCGCGGGCATGCGAACCCGCGCCCAGGGACAGCTCCACCTTGCCCTCCGAGTCCCGGCTCACGCTGGCGATGCCCAGGTCCACCTGGAGCTGCGTCTCCGTCTTGCCGTGCGCGTCCGTCATCACTTCGAGGCCCACGGGCCCGGCCTTCGCGGCGACGCCCGCCTGCGTCTGGAGGTCGGTGGTGCCGCGAGCGGAGGCATGGGCCTCGCTCTTGAAGTGGAGCAGGTCGTGGGCCGCGCTCACTTCGGCGGAGACGAAGGCGCCGGCGGGCCGCTCCCCGGAGAGGACCTGCGCGCGGGCGCTGACGGCCGCGTAGGCCTGGACGAGCGAGTGCTGAGGACGTCCCAGCCCGGCCTTCCATTCGGCCTCGTAGCGCTCACGTCGCGGGTCGGACCAGGAGAGGCCGAGCGACGTCTCGCGAAGGTCCAGCGCCTGCGGAGGCCCGAGCGCGCGAAGCGCAGGGAGACTTCCGGCCTGGGCCACGGCATCGCCATGGCGTTGCAGGTACGCGTCGTAGGCGACGACGGCGGCGCGGCCGGTATCGGTGGCGTGGGCGTTCACCGCGTCCCGCAGCGCTCCGGGCAGCTTCGGATCATTGACGAACGTCTCCGGCCGTCCGGGCATGCCGAGCGGTCCGGGTGCACTGCCCGCGCGAAGAGACAGGACGCCCTTCGACGCGGCCTGTTCGAGGAAGGACTGGCGCGACGGAGCGTCCATCCGGGACACGTAGGAGGCGAGCAGGCCGTCACGGTCCATGCGCTCCAGCGTGGCGAGGTAGGCGTCACGAGGCACGGAGCCCAGCGCATCGTGCGTGGCCTTCACGTCGCTGCCGGTGAGGAAGGGGTTGGACAGGCTGCGCGTCAGGTGCGAGCGGACCGAGGCATAGACGTCCTCGGGGACAGGGGCGGAAGGGGAACGCAGCCGGCCGCCCATGGCCGCGAGCTCGCGTGCGGACACGGCGGGCCCTTCGGCTGGCGGCGTGGAGGCACGGGGTGCAGTGGGCGCGGTGGAGGGGCCGTCATAGGCACGCAGCTCGTTGCGCGAAGGGGCGGAGGCGCTGCTCTCACTGACGGAGGTCCTGCGGGACGCGGTCGTGCCCACGCGAAGCTCGGGCGCGGGTGCATCGGGTTCAGGAAGCGTGGGGTCGGGGGACAGGGGACTGCTACCGGGCGCATCGATTCGGGACATCAGGCTCGCTCCGAGGAAGGAGGAGCCGGTCCACGGTGCACCCGGTGCGCCAGCGTCAGGTGCCTGGAATCAGCGGCTTTGAGGCAGGGAGGATCCGCCTTTCGGACCCGGGATCCTCTTGCGCGGACGCATTCAGACGGGAGTGCGGTCCAGCCAGGCTCGCAGCCGGTCGCGGAGGTCCTTCAGCTCCGGGCAGACCGTGAGTAGGGCCTGCCACTGGGCTCCCAATCCATGCATGGCGCGTTTGCGACCGCTTCCGACCTGCATGAGCCATCCCTGCTGACGCAGAAACGGATCCGCGTAGCGCTCCTTGGGGTCATGGTGCGCACGAACCTCCGACCATGGAGCGTCGAGCGCATCACGATGCAGTGCGAGCATCCACACCTCGACCTCTTCAACGGCGAGGCAGGCGATGAGCCGGTGTGGATGATCCGCTTCGCGGCCCGCTGCCTGATGGGAGTTGCCCAGTCGATCTCCGTCCCGGTCGACCATCAGGAGAAACAGGTTCTCCATCGGGTTCTCCGCGACGATGCCCTCAATCGTCTTCTTGTCGAGCGCTTCGGAGGTGCCTCGGAGATGAGGATCCTTCAGGACCTCGACACGAGCCTTCCGTCCCAGCTCCTCGAAGAGCTTCTCGACGATGGGCTTGAGGATGTACTGGTCGCGCGTCGGGTCCTCGGGAATGACGAGGACCTTCACAATGCGCGCTCCAGCCAGCCCGTGGTGAAGAGGTGCTCGATGTTGGAGTGCTTCGACACTTCCTCGAAGTGAGGAAGGTCGCCCAGGCGGCGCAGCACCGTGCCCTCCTGTTCGGGAGAACGAGCACAGAGCACGGTGTTCTTCAGGGCCTCGGCGGACAGTGCCTGGAGGACCTGCGGCGAATGCGTGGTCAGGATGACCTGGAGTTTGCGTTCACGCGTCATCGCTTCCAGGAACTCCACGAGCAGGTGGATGCGCTGAGGATGAAGTCCGGTCTCGGGCTCTTCCAGAATCACGAGGCTGCCCTCCCGCACGGTCCTCAATGCAACCAGTGTTCCCAGGAAGCGCAGCGTCCCGTCCGACAAGCTCCGCGCCGGTGTCCGGGTCCCGTCCTTCTCCGCGAGGACGAGCATCACGTCACCCAGCTCGGTCCTGCTGAATTCGAGCCCGACGATCTCCGGTCCGCACAGCTCGGCGAGCCAGTCCACCCATTCCTGCTGCGTATCCGGGTTGCGCTGGCTGAGAGACCAGAGCACGGACGAGATGTTCTCGCCTTCGGCCCCCAACTCGATGTCCTGCTGAGGCGAGTAGCCACGCATCCGAGCTGGAATGACCTCCAGGAAGAGGGCGTCTTCCATCGTCCTGGATGACAACCTGCTGTAGCGTGCCTCCCGAAAGAAACTCTGATGAGCCCTGCTCGGAACGAGAACGGTGTGAACGCCGTCTTCTGATGGCAGGGACGCCCTCACAGCCTCGGGCAACCCCTCCTTGCCAGGCACCGCCTTCCAGATACCCCGAAAGGCGCCGTCCAGGGTCAGTCGTTCCCAACGAAACGCAGGTTCTCCCCGGACCTCGATGCCCATTTCGTGGGTGAGTGACTGGCCCTCCGAGTTCCAGCGAAGCGTCAGCTCGACGGGCGCATCCACCGAACGCGCGAGCCCCATGCTTCCACCACGCAGCGCGGGAGCGACTTCACGTCCCGCCTCACGCCTCCCCTGGAGAGCCTCGGTCAGCGTCCATCCCAGCTCCAACCGCTGAACCAGCCGCAAGGCATCCAGCAGATTGCTCTTGCCGGAGCCGTTCGCCCCCACGAGCACCGTCACCGGAGCGAGCTTCACCTCCGCGTCCGCGAAGCTCTTGAAGTTCTTGAGGTGGATGGATTCCAGCATCGCCACCACCCTACTTCACGGCCCCTCACGCGCGAACGCCCATCCCCGCCGAGCGTCCTCCAGAAACGACAAAGGACCCCGGCCCCGAAGGCCCGGAGTCCCAGAACCTGTCCGACAGTCGGACCGGTTCTCAGCCCAGCACGTTCTGCGCGCGGCGGTAGTACATCTCGCGGCTCGCGAGGCCGTTGTAGCCGCCGTTGATGCGGCGGGTGACCTCGCGGAAGTTGCCCGCGTCCGCGTAGCTGTTCAGGTTGCGCGACTGCCAGTACCAACCCGCGATGCGGAACGCGACGTCCGGATCCTTCGCGCGCTCCGGGTGCCCTTCCAGGTCGATGCCCAGCGCCTTGCCCGCCGCACGGTAGTTCGCGCGGCCCGTGAGCTGGATGGGGCCCCGGCCCTTGTAGCGCTTGCCGTCGCCCGGCTGCGTGTTGCCCAGGTCCTTGCGGCCCTCGTACGCCGCGCCGGAGGCGATCTCCTCCATGTAGCGCAGCTCGCCGCTCTCATGCGCCAGCTGCGCCAGGAACATCTCCTTGCGCCGGGGCGTGTTGATGTTCGCCTCCGCCATCGCCTTGTTCAGGTGCGGCAGGTACTGCTCCGCCTTCGCCTGCGACAGGTTCGGCATGATCCGCCGCAGCTGCGCCGCCGTCACCCCGCCCTTCCCACCCGACGTGCCCGGCGTCCCGCTCACACCGCCCGTGGACGGAGGCGGCTTCGACGTCCCGCCCGTTCCGCCGGTGCGGCCCGGAATCGTGAGCTTCTGCCCCACGTAGATCTTGTTCGGGTTCGAGAGGTGGTTCGCCTGCTGCAACGCCCCCACCGTCGTGCCGTACCGGCCCGCGATGCCGCTCAACGTGTCCCCGCTGCGCACCGTGTACGAGGCGCCCCCGGAAGCAGGCGGCTTCGACGTCACCGGCGCCGAGCCTCCGCCCGCGCCCGGAATCGTCAGCTTCTGGCCCACGTAGATCTTGTTCGGGTTGGCGATGTGGTTCGCCTTCGCCAGCGCCGCCGCCGTCGTGCCGTGCCGCCCCGCGATGCCGCTCAGCGTGTCCCCGCTGCGCACCGTGTAGCTGCCCGCCTTGGACGGCGCCGCCTGGAACCCGTCCGGCACCGTCAGCCGCTGGCCCACGCGGATGAGGTTCGCGTTGGCGATGTGGTTCGTCTTCTGGAGCGAACCCACCGACGTGTTGAAGCGCTGCGCGAGGCCGCTCAACGTGTCGCCGCTGCGAACGGAATAGGTCGTCACGGGTGAAACTCCGGGAAAAGAGGGAATCAGTGCCCGGATTTTCGCGACGGCTGGGAATTAGTTTCCCAGGAAGACCCACTTTTCAGGTTGCTGCATCAATCCGTTATTCCTGCACCTTCGAGTCACGCAACCGTTGCTGAAGGTCGCGGGCCGCGGAGGTGTCGTGCATCACGATCAGGCTCTGCACGTAGTACGTGAGCGCCCAGAGGTTCTCCTCCGGGATGGCGCCCTTCCACGAAGGCATGGCGGCGCCGCCGACGCCCGCGGCCATGACGCGGTAGAGGTCCTCGCGCTGGGCCTGCGCGGTGTACGGCAGGCCCTCCACTCGCGTGCCCTGGGGCCACACGGTGCGCAGGCGATGGAAGAGGAAGTCGGGCGGCAGCACCTTGGCCAGCTGCGTGGCTTCACCCTTCGCGTCCACGGTGAGCGAGTAGTCCGAATCCCGAGGCAGCGCGGTGTACGGATCCGCGTTCGCCAGGTTCACCTTGCGGCCGGTGACGCGCTCCGTGAGCGCGGCGAGCTCCGCGCGGGGCAGGTACGCGACGTGGCAGCTGGCGCAGCCCGCGTTGCCCTTGCCGGCCACGTGGTAGACGGTGCGGCCGCGCTCCACGGCCTCGGCTTCACGGCCCTTCCACGGGTCGTCGGACAGGGCGATGGCCGCGCCGGGGGACTCCTGCGTCCAGCGCGGGCTGAGGGTCTTGAGGTACTGCACCACGGCGTCCACGTCCGCCGGGGGCACGTCCCACGCGAACATGGGCGTGCCGTGCAGGCCCCGGCGCAGGGTGCGCTTCAGCGCGTCGTCCGTGGGCAGCTCGCCCGCGGCCACGCCGCCGAACTTGTAGAGGCCCTGGCGGAAGTTGCGCGGTGGAGGCCGCATGCCGGAGCCCGCCGGGCCCTGGCCGTCGCCCTTCTCGCCGTGACAGGACGCGCAGTAGTGCGTGTAGACGTCATGGCCACGGGCCAGCGTCGCGGCGGGGACGGTGGTGCCATCCGCGAGCTTCAGCGGCTCGAAGGTGGGCGTCTCCTTGCGGCACGCGGGGGCGAACGCCCCGAGCGCGAGCACGGCGAGCATGCGAAGCGAGAAGCAGGAAGTGGGCTTCATGGGAGGTACACCACCGCGAAGAGGACGCCGTACATCACCGTCGAACACCACCAGCCGGGCAGGGCCCGCCGCAACGGAGCCCGTGCCTCCAGGCCGCGCAGGACGCGAAGTCCCGCGCGCAGCAAGCCCACGAGCACGACCGCCAGGTGCGCGGCCTGCACGGCCGACAGGCCATACAGCGCGGAGGCGAAGACACCGCCGTCGGGGATGCGCAGGTCGCGGTACCAGAACAGCACGTGCAGCCACGCCGCCTGGGTCGCGAGGAATCCCGCCCCTGCGCCCAGCACGCCTGCCAGCGGGAGCCGGGTCCGCCGTGGCTCCACGCCACGTCCGAGCACGGCGTGCAGCAGCACGGCCCCGATGACGAGGAGCCCACCCGCCAGCGCGGGAACGAGCACTCCGGGACGCGCGGACGCGGGAGGCCAGAAGCCGCGCAGCCGGTAGAAGCCCGCCGTGAAGGCCACCGCGCAGAAGAGCATCGTGGCCGCGCCATGCGCGATGACGCTCCCGAACCAGAGGTTCCCTTCGTCACGCTGGGAGGACGGCGAGGCCCATTCGTTCGTGCTCACGGGGCAGGACTCTCGCACGCCTGGAGCCGGCGGAAAGGGCCAGGAGGCCGGGCGGCCCCCCGTCCCTCGGAGCGGTGCCCATCGGTCGAATCACGTCCGTGCATCACACCCGTGAATCCCTACAGGTCCGGCACGGGGCGCGGTGCGGCACATGCAGGTGAATGGAAGTCTCGTTGAGGCCTGGAGCCGTCGTGCGCGTGCCCACCGTGCCACGCAAGAAGCCCGCGTACGGTCAGGCCCTCCGGTAGTAGCCTCCCGCGCTGACTCCCGATGCAACCCGCGCCCACTCCGCTCGCTGCTCCGTCCCCATCCGTCCTCCCTCGCGCCCCGAGCGGCCTGGACCTCTGGCCGTTGCTCATCGTCGCGCTGGGGGCCTGGGTGCTGCGCGCGCTCGCGTTCTTCCATCGCTCCGGGCCCATGGGCTACCCCATGGACTACGACGAGGGCGTCTACTTCTCCGCCGCGTCACTCCTGCTGCGCGGGGACCTGCCCTACCGCGACTTCATCTTCGTCCACCCGCCCGGCGGCCTCCTGCTCTGGGCTCCCGGCGCCGCGCTCACGCTGGGGCTCGATGCGGCCACCGCCTACGGCGTCACCCGCTACCTCGCCGCCGCCGTGGGCGCCCTGTGCGTGTTCCTCGCGGGCCGCGTCGCCTGGCGCGCCTGGGGGCCGCTCGCGGGCTGCGTGGCCGCGCTCGCGTATGCCGCGTATCCGGAGGCCGCCCTCGTCGAGCGGGGCACCTTCCTCGAGCCCCTGCTCAACGTCCTGTGCCTGGGCTTCGCGAACCTCTGGCTCGCCGCTGGCGCCCACTCCCGCGCACGCCGCATCGGCGCGGGCGTGCTCCTGGGCCTCGCCCTCTCCGTGAAGCTCCCCGGGGGACTGTGGCTCGTCGCCGCGCTGTTCGCCCGTCCGGGCAAGGAGGCCTGGCGGCACGCGCTCCTGCCCGTGCTCGTCGTGTTCGCCACCTTCGCCGTCGTCGTGGGCCCGCTGGCCGCGCTCGCCCCTTCCGAGTTCCTCCGCGACGTCATCACCTTCCAGGCCGTGCGCCCCGCGGACGGTGAGCCGGACCGCTGGCTGCGCCTGCGCGACATCTTCCACGAGCGCCGGCTGGGCGAAGTGCTCCTCGCGCTCGTGGGCCTGGGCACCGCGTGCGTGCGCGCCTTCCGCGCGCCCCCGGAGCACCGCCCCGCCGCCCGCTTCTTCGCCTGCGCGTTCCTCCTCAGCGTGGCCCTGTTCCTCGCGTCACGGACCTACTGGAACCAGTACAA
>NZ_JBKGHJ010000246.1:0-12443 GCF_046520365.1 Corallococcus sp. 4LFB | reverse complement strand
GAGCGCGGTGGCGGTGGTGGACGGAGTGGTGGAGGTGACGCTCGCGTCCACGGCGGTGGCCATGGCCACGGTGGGCCCACCGCCTCCGAGCAGTCCAGGAGGCCCGGGCAAGTGGGTGCAGGTGAACGAGTCGATGTCCGGCCGGGCCCGCGATTATCAGGCCCAGGTGACGGGTGCGCCGAAGGGCTCCGCGTATCGGGTCAAGCGAGGGGACGAAGAGGTCGACTTCGACGGCTATGACCTGGATGAGAACGCTCTGCTGGAGGCCAAGGGCCCTGGATACGAGAAGTTTCTTGATGATGGGCCAAGCTTCAAGTCGTACTTCCAGGGCGAAAAGAGCCTGCTACAACAGGCACGTCGTCAGTTGCGTTTGGCCAGGGATACTCCTGTGCGCTGGATTGTCGCGGAGGAGCGGTTCGCGATGGTGCTCAGAAGGATGTTCGCCCAGGAGCTCATCGACATCGAAGTCGTCCTGCGTCCAGCCAAGGTCGTCACCCCATGATCGAGTCCTATTTCGCAGGTGCTTACTGGAAGGGACGCAGTGAATCCGTTGAGCAATGTGCTCGGCGTGCCTCGGCGTTCTTCCAGTTCCTGGGCCGCATCGAACCGACCTGGAACCGCTGGTGTGAAACGGCGGAATCCTTCGAGGAAGCAGTTCAAAAGCAGGTCGCCACGGACGTGGATTCGCTGCGCAAGCACTTCAACAGGAAGGACTGCCAGCTCGGGGATGCCTTTCAGTATTGGCTCTGGGCGGGTGCTGGACCTGATGAAACATCGAGTGTTTCCGGAATGTGTGGCTCCGCGGATCCCTGGACCCCCTCGTCCTGTGTCCTGTCTCCGCCTGAGCAAGGTCCGCTCTCAGAACGCATCCTGACCGCAACCATGCTTTCCCAGCTGCTTCGGGAGATGGCGCACATCTGGGAGCCAGAGTTTGGTCTCGCCACTTCGAGTGATCACCTCGTGAGCATGTCCTCGCGGACCAAGATGGGGACCCTTCCTGGCTGGGTCATGTACCTCTCCCGCCAGCGAGGCACCGTGCCGCCGCTCCCCGCTCCTGTGCGCGTTGAGCCCGTGGGAGACCTGGGAACCCTGGTGGTCCTCACCCCGGAACGCTTCACCGTGACGAATCCGGACCACGTCGCGCTGGCCTCCCAGGTTCAACAGGTGCTCGACGCGGCGGGCCTGCTGCATCCCTTGCGGCCCATCAGCTGACCCCGTCCGCCAGGAACACCTCCGCCGCTCCTGCCTGACCCCGTTCCTGCGCCTCCATCCGGTGGAACGCCGTGAGCGTCCGGGCCAGGCCGTCCACGCCGCCGAACTGGAACGCCAGCTGCGTGTCGTAGCGGACGCAGCCCTCCACCTTCTTCGCCAGGTGCTCCGTGATGTCCACCGCCAGGGGGCGCAGGCCCTGGGGCACGGCCGCGTCGGGCCAGGCCTTCGGTTCGCGCACGGCGTAGGGCGTGTCCCGGTAGTAGAGGACGCGGTTCGCGGGGAGGCCCAGCTCCTTCACGGCTCGCACCACCTGCACGTGGTCCACGTGGCTCCCCAGGGCCTGGGCACGAACACCCGATCCGGCTTCAGCTCCCGCAACACCGGCTTCAGACAGGCCGCCACCTTCGCTTCGATGACGTCATCGGGTCGCGGCGGCTGGAACAAGGCCTCCGGGCTCTCGTAGCCCCGGTGCGGCGCTTCCTCCAGGTCCCCCCAGCTCAGGTGGTCCACGCCCATGCAGGCCGCGAAGGCGCGGTCCTCCTTGCGCCTCAGGGCCATGTAGTCCACGTCCGGCCCCAGCCCCTTCGCGGTCTGGCATTGCAGCGCGAAGCCCTTCGGCTCCGGCACCGACCGCGTGAAGACGGTGGCGAGCGCCACCTTCCACCCCTTCGCCTTCAATGCCGCCAGCGTGCCGCCACAGGAGAAGGCCACGTCGTCCAGGTGCGGCGACACGAACAGGGCCGTGCTCATAGCAGGTGCGGCGCCGCCCGGAACCGGCACGCCGGATCCGCGCGCTCCTGCGTCGTCGCCGGGTCGTACAGGTGCGTCCACCGCGTGTCCGGCCGCGTGCCCGTCAGCTCCGTGTACACGCCCTGAATCCTCCGCCCCACCGCCCGCCACGAGTACAGCTCCCGCACCTCGCGCAGCGCCGTGGCCGCCAGCCGCTTGCGCAGCGGCGCGTCGTCCATCAGCCGGCCCATCGCCTCCGCCAGCGCGGCGCTGTCCTTCGGCGGCACCAGCAGCCCGTCCCGCCCGTCCTCCAGGCAGTCCACCACGCCCACCGCCCGCGTCGACACGATGGGCAGCCCGGACGCCATCGCCTCCAGCAACGTGTTGGAGAACCCTTCCGAATACGTGGGCGACACGAACAGGTCCCCGCTCCGGTACAGGTCCGGCGCCTCCGCGTAGGTGGACACCCCCGTCAGCTCCACCACGCGCTGGAGCCCTTCCGCCTCCACCCTCGCGCGCACCGCCTCCACGTCCGGCCCAATCCCAGACACGCGCAGCCGGAACGTCCGCCCGTCCGCCACCAGCCGCCGCACCGCCTCCAGCAGCTCCATCACGCCTTTCCGGGCGTCCACCCGGCCGTGGTACAGCCACACCGGCACGTCCCGCGTCCCACCCAGCGCCGATTCATCCCTGGGGTGGAAGCGCTGCGTGTCCGTGGCGCCGGGGACGATGGTGAACCGCTCCAGCGGCGTCCCGTGGTGCCCGCTCACCTCCTCCGCGAAGGACCTGCTCCCAATCAGCAGCGCCCCCGCGTGGCCCAGCACCGCGAGCATCGCCTGCTTGTGCGTCCCGCAGCACGTCCCCACCCAGTGCCCGTCCCCTCCCTGGATGGAGACGACGTTGGGCAATCCCAGCCGCCTGGCCGCCTCCAGCGCCGCCAGTCCACACGGATAGCCATACTGCGCGTGGATGAGGTCGAAGGGCCGGCGCCGGTGCTCGCGGACCACCGTGTCCACCATCACCTCCAGGTCCTGCTCGAAGCTCGCCGGCTGGCCCTGGTTGATGCGCTGCTCGCCCAGCGATTCGCAGCCCAGCACGTGCGCGCCCGGGATGCCCGGCGGCGGCCCGCCTCCGTACACCGCCATGCCGGCAGGGTCGTTGCGGTACTGGCTCACCATCGTCACGTCGTGCCCGCACGCCACCAGCTCCCGCACCAGGTTCAGCGCATAGACGCTCATCCCGGAGATGGCCGGGAAGAAGCGCCGGGAGATGAAGCAGATCCGCAGCCCGTTCACGCTGTTCACGCCGCCACCTCCGCGCCCGTCGGCAGGCGCTCCCTCAGCCACTCCAGTGCCCGCGGCACCAGCTCGTGCGCCCGGTGCGCGTCCCGGGACAGCTCCACGCACACCAGCCGTTCGTAGCCTGCCCGCGTCAGCTCGCGCAGGACCGACGGCACGTCCACGTCCCCCTCACCAAACGGCAGGTGCTCATGCACGCCGCGCTTCATGTCCTCCAGCGCCACCGTGCCCAGCACCTGGGCGAACTCGCGCACCGCCTGCGCGGGCGTCCGCTCCTGCGTCACCAGCAGGTGCCCCACGTCCAACGCCAGCCGCACGCCGGGCACCCGGGCCTGCAGCTGGCGCCAGCCATCCACCGTCTCCACCAGCATCCCCGGCTCCGGCTCCACCGCCAGCACCACGCCGTGCGCCGCCGCGTACTCGGAGAGCCGCGCCACCCCGTCCACCAGCCAGGGCCACGCGGCCTGCTCCGTCACGCCCGCGCGGGGCACGCCCGCCCAGAAGGACACCGCTTCGCCCCGGCACGTCGCGCACACGTCCACCGCGCGCTTCAGGAACTCCAGCCGCCGCGCCCGGCCCTGCGCGTCCGGGGTGATGAGCGTGGGCTCGTGCTTCTGGCGTGGGTCCAGGAGGAAGCGCGCCCCCGTCTCCACCACCAGCCCCAGGCCCAGCCGCTCCAGCCGCGCGGCCAGCTGCTCCGTGCGCCGCTCGAAGTCCGGCGCGAACGGGTCGAAGTGGTGGTGGTCCAGCGTCAGGGCCACGCCGTCGTAGCCGCTGTCCGCGATGAGGCCGAGCGCGTCCTCGAAGCGATGATTCGACACGCCGTTGGTGTTGTACGCGAAGCGCAGCGCCATGGCTCACTGCCCCCCGAAGCGACGGCTGGCGAGCACCTTCGGCACCGCGTGGCGGTCCGGCTCCCGGTAGAGCGCGTACAGCCGCCCCACGCGCGCCTCCGCCAGCCGCACGTTGAACCAGACGGGGCCGCCCAGCCGCTCCTCGGCCTCCGGCGTCAGCCGCACCGGCTGCGCTCCCGCGGGCGGCGCCCCAGGCCCACCAGCGGGTCCCTGCGCTCCAGGAGCCGCGCCACGTTGCGCTCGCCCACGCGGGAGTACGTCATCGTCTCCACCTCCAGGCCCGGCACCAGCGCCTTCACCACGTGCACCTGGCGGCCCGGCGGCGACAGGTCCGCGACCAGGATGTCGAAGCCCGCCGCGTGCAGCTGCCGCACCACGTGGTCGCACCGCAGCGACGGGTCCTCCACCACGGGCGAGCGGGGCAGGTCCTCGAAGCGCACCTTCTGGCGGACCATCAGCGTGCACGCCGTCAGTTCGCGGAGCGCCGCGGCCGGCATCCGCGCCCACTCCACCATCGCGTTCAGCGCGCGCGGCTCCTCCGCCTCCAGGTCCACCTGCGGCACGAAGCGCTCCATGTATTCCGGCGTCGCGACCCGGGCCACGTGGTTCAGCGGCCCGTGCATGAAGGCCTTGCGCGCGCGCGAGCAGGCGTACTCCAGCAGCGCCTTGCGCAGCGCCCGGTCCCGGTCGGGGTCGGCCGCCTCACCGCACGCCGTCACCATCAGGGGCTGGTCCCCCACGGACAGGTCGCGGCCCACCACGTACAGGTTCACCAGGCCGAAGTCCGTGCTGGCCAGCTTCGCCATCACCTCCACGCCCGCGCGCTGGTAGCGCTCCCGCAGCTCGCGCACGTCCGGCGCCAGGTCCGCGCCCTCCAGGTCCAGCACCACGCCCTGGTCCATGGCGCGGTACATGAGGCCGTTGCCGTCGCGCTGGATCAGCTCCAGCAGGCCGTGCGCCAGCGCCTGGGGCCGCGTCAGCCCCGCGCCCTGGCCGTTGGTGATGGGCGTGATGAGCGGCGCGCGGCCTGCAGGTGCCCGGGGTGGATGGCGACGTACTCCTCCGGCACCAGCACCCGCTCCCCGGTGGCCAGCCGCTGCACCTCCACCCAGACCAGGGGCATGTCGGGCGTGTACGGACTGCCCGCGGGCAGCCCCAGCGTGAGCGGATCCACCACCGCCGTGGGGCCCCTGGCGCGCACCAGCGCCGTGTGGCTTCCGTGCACGCGCGGCATCCGCTGCATCGCGTACTCGCAGAAGGTCTCCTCCACCAGCTCGCCCAGCGCGCCCACGCGGGCCTCTTCGTCCGTGCGGCCGTAGCCGTTGCCGTGCAGCACCGCGCCGGGACCGTTGCCCAGCCGCAGGCTGGCGGAGGCCACCGGGATTCCCAGCCGGTCGATGGGGTCGATGCGGAACATCTGCAGGGCGCCGGTGGACACGGCGCGGTGGTAGGCATCCAGGGCTCGGGCAAGGGTCATGACAGTTCCTCCAAGGGCAGGGGACGGGTGTGCGGCATGCCCGCGAGCAGCCGGTCGAACAGCGCCAGCGCGTGCTCGCGGGTGACGCCGCGGGCGAACTCGAACGGGGTGAAGACGTTCTCGAACGGGAGCTGCTTGAGCACCGCGCGGTAGCGGCGCAGCTCGCCGTGGCTCAGCGGAATCGCGTAGTGGAAGCCCTTGTGGCACGACAGCGCCGTGGGCCGGCCCTGCGCGTCCAGGTCCACCTTCAGCGCGTCGCCGCAGAACAGCGAGCGGGTGCTCGCGTCGTACAGCACCGTCTGGCCCTCGTAGTGGCCGCCCACGCAGTGCAGCGTCAGGTCCCTGGCCAGCTCCTGCTCGTCGTCCACGGGCCAGCGCACCTGGAAGGCCTTGCTGTACGGGACGGCGTCCCGGTGCAGCACGAGCAGCGGGTCGAAGCGCTCCTGCAACTGCCACAGCGCCCCGAAGCCGTGCGGGTGCGACGCGGACAGCACCTGGATGCCGCCCAGGACTTCAATGAACTCCAGCGCGGGCCGCGAGTACCAGGGCGCGCCCTCGAAGGCGACGTTGCCCTCCGGCCTGCGCAGGAGCCACCCCGTGGAGCCCAGGCCGAAGGGCGGCGTGCAGGAGAAGCCCCAGATGCCGGGCAGCGTCTCCTCCCAGCGCGTGGCGAGCCGCTCCGACACCTGGCCCGTCGTCTGGAACTCCCAGCCGTCGCGCGGCAGCGCGTTGCGCACGTCCAGGCAGGTGGGGCAGCCCGTGGGCTGCGTGCGCGGGAAGCCCGGCTGCCACGTGCCGCAGTGGGTGCAGGCGTAGCGGGTCAGTGACATGACGGATACGCCTTCCCGTCCTGCGTCGCCTGCGTCAGCAGCCCCACGAGCCGCACGTCGCGCTCCGGCGCGTACGGCTGCGGACGGCCCTCCAGCACGCACGCGGAGAAGGTCTCCGCCTGGTTGAGGAAGGGGCTGCGGTCCTCCTCCGGCGACAGGTGGAGCCACGTCTCCTCGCCCGTCCTCGCGTCGGTGAGGGACAGGGAGCCGCCGGGCGTCTGGCCCATGGTCTTGTACGCCAGCGCGCGCGCCTTCGTGCCAATGAGCTCCAGCGTGCGCCGGGGGTACGCGTCCGGGCAGTTGTAGGCCACCTGCAACAGGCCCAGCGTGCCGCTCCGGAACTGGCCCATCAGCACCGCGCCGTCGTCCACGGCGTACGCGTGCACGCGCCGCTGCGTCATGGCGGAGAGCGACTCCCACTCGTCGCCCAGCACCACCTCCAGCAGGTCCAGGCCGTGCGGCGCCAGGTCAATCATCGCGCCGCCGCCGGCCTGTTCGGGGTCGATGCGCCAGTTGTCCGGCGTCCAGTCCGCCGGCAGCCAGCAGGCGTAGTGGATGCGCGCCTGGGTGACGGTGCCCAGCACGCCCTCCTTCACCAGCGTGCGCAGCTTGCGGTGCGCCGCGTGGTGGCGCTGGTCGAACGCGGTGGCGTAGTGCACGCCCGCGCGCTGGCACGCGGACACCATGCGCAGGCCGTCCCGGGGCGTGACGGCCATGGGCTTCTCACACAGCACGTGCTTGCCCGCCGCCGCGCACGCCTCCGTCATCGCCGCGTGCAGGTGGTTGGGCGTGGCGATGTAGACGGCCTCCACGTCCTTGTCCGCCAGCACCGACCCCAGGGCCGTGTACCGGGCGACGTCGTCCGCGGGGATGCGCAGCAGCGCCTCCGCGTTCGCGTCGCACAGCGCCACCAGCCGCGCGTTGCTCGCGCCCTGGAGCGCCGGGATGACGTAGTCCCGCGCCACCCAGCCACAGCCCACCACCGCCCAGCCCAGCCTGTGGGCCTTCGGCTTCGCCTCCAACATGCGCACCGCCTCGTCTTCAGAAGGTTCAGGGGAAGGTTCAGGAAGCCGCCGCCCGCTCAGGGCCACACCCCGGCTTCACGCAGCACGCCGTCGCCGAAGGCCTGGAGGGGACCGGGGTGGATGAGCTCCAGGTCCTCCATCGCCTGGCGCAGGGTGAAGCCCGCCGCGCGCGCGTGGGCCTCCAGCTCCAGCACCCGGTCCAGCGCGTCCGACGCGTTGAAGGCGCGCGCCTCCGCCGAGTCCACGTTGCCGGTGAGCGCCAGCGCCTGCCGCACGACGCCGGCCAGCCGCTCCGGCAGCGTGGCCAGGGCCTCCTGCGTGAGGCGCTTCATGACGGGCTCCAGCAGGTCGCCCAGCAGGGCTTCACCGCCGTAGCCCGCGTCCGGCAGCGCCGCGTTGAAGAGGTGATGCGAAAGCCCCGCCACGAAGGGCAGGGCCGGGGCCGCGCCGAAGCACGGGGCGACGAGCACCGCGCCCACCGCCACCGGGATGTCGTGCGCCGCCTCGCGCGACGCGCTCAACACCGCGGCCACGCGCTCCGGCAGTCCGTCCAGCGAGCTGCTCCCCCCGCGTCCGGCACCGTGGCGAACACGCCGCGCGCCAGCATCGTGCGCCGGGGCGACGCGAAGAAGAACGCGCCCGCGTCGTAGTCGCGCAGGAGCCGCGCCGACAGCGCCTCCTGCTCCCGCGCCACGGCCGGCGCGCCCACCACGCCGTCCACCGTCCGCGCGTCCTGCTGACGTCCAATGATTTTGGTATCAGGAATCATTCTCAACTCGGGGCGATGCGTGGAGGGAAGGCGGGTAGGGGAGGGCGGCGTCGTGGGCGGGCTAGACGCCCAGCGTGGCGCCGCCGTCGATACACAGGTCGTGCATCGTGATGTGCCGGGCCTGGTCGGACGCGAGGAACACCACCGCGTCCGCGATGTCGTCCGGCGTGGCGATGCGGCGCAGCGGGATGCCCGTGCGGTAGGTGTCCAGCGAGCCCTGGATGACGGCCTCGCGGCCGGAGTCATCCGTCCACATGCCCCGCTGCATGGCGGTGTCGGTGGAGCCGGGGGACACGACGTTGCAGCGGATGCCGTGCTGGGCCAGCTCCAGCCCCAGGCACCGGGTGAACATGGTGGAGGCGGCCTTGGACGCCGCGTAGGCCGCCATCTGCATGCGCGGCACGCGGGCTGCGTTGGAGCCCACCGTCACGATGACGCCGGAGCGGCGGGGCACCATGTGCTTCGCCACCGCGCGCGAGACGTGGAACACGCCGTGGGTGTTGACCGCGAAGGTGGCCATCCACTCCTCGTCGCCCTGCGTGAGCACCGGGCCCACGCGCAGGATGCCCGCCACGTTGGCCAGCACCTGGATGGGCCCCAGCCTGGACTCGATGTGCCCGATGGCGGCCTCGATGCCGTCCTTGTCCCGCACGTCCACCGGGAACGCGGTGGCCTTCAGGCCCTGCTGGCGCAGCTCCGCCACCAGCAGCTCCAGCCCGGCGGCGTTCTGGTCGAACACCGCGACAGGCAGGGTGCGCGCCAGCTTGCGCGCCACCGCGGCGCCAATGCCTTGCGCCGCGCCCGTCACCACCGCGTGCCCTGTCATTGAAGCCATCACCCGCTCGCCCGGATTGTTTGGATGAATATGAGAACGGTTCTCATTTTCAGAATCGGGAAGTGCCATGCTCATGAATTCCTGTCAAGGAGGCTCAGGCGTGGAACCGTTCACGGAGCACCTCGCCGGCGGCGGCGATGGTGTGATCGATCTGCTCCACGGTGTGCACGGCGCTGATGAAGTTGAGGTCGCGGCGGAGGAGGACGCCCCGGCGGGCCATGCCGGCCTGGAAGGGGATCATCTTCTCGATGTGCTCGGGGATGACGTGGCTGAAGCGGAAGAAGGGCACGGCGTCGTAGCCGATGACCTCCAGCGTGGAGCCCGTCTCCCGCGCGTGGGCGTTGACGCCGTCGCGCAGGCGGCGGCCCAGGCTGGCGATGTGCTCGATGGAGTTCGTGCGGCGGTACTCGCCGATGACGGCCTCGCACACGGCCAGGGAGAGCATCTCGCCGCCGAAGGTGGTGGACACCTGGAGCTCGCTCAGGCGGGAGAGGTACTTCTCCGGGCCCGCGATGGCGGACAGGGGCATGCCCGCGGCGATGCCCTTGGACAGGGTGACGAAGTCCGCCCGCACGTCGAAGTACTGCTGCGCGCCGCCCAGGGCCAGACGGAAGCCGGTGACGACTTCATCCAGGACGAACATCACGCCGTGCCTCGCGCAGGTCTCCTTCACCCGGAGGAGGAACTCGCGCGTGAGGGTGCGGTTGTACGGGAGGGCCAGGAGCAGGCACGCCAGCTGGGGACCGTGCTGCTCCAGGTGCATGATGAGCCCGAGCTCGTCCGGGGCCGTGAAGAGGGGCAGCCGGGTGGTGAGCTTCGCCACCGTCGGGGGCACGCCCGGGGTGTCGTACATGAAGTGGTCGTGCCAGCCGTTGTAGCCCACGGTGACGATGCGCTCGCGGCCGGTGAGGTGGCGCGCCAGGCGCACGGCGGCGGAGGTGGCGTCCGCGCCCGTCTTGAAGAAGCGGGCCATCTCCGCGCCCGGAATCACCTCCACCAGCGCCTTCACGGAGGACACCTCCACCGGCGTGGGCAGCGAGTGGATGATGCCCTCCGCCAGGTGCTTGCGGATGGTCTCCGTGACGGCCGGGTGGTTGTGGCCCAGCATGTTGGCGCCCAGCGCCTGGATGTAGTCGATGTATTCCTGGCCGTCCGCGTCCTCCACCAGCGCGCCGTGGCCCTTCGCGAGGAACACGGGGAAGGCGCCGGGGGCGAAGTGGTCCGGCTTCTTCATCATCGTCTGGGTGACGCCGGGGACCCACCGGCGGGCCTCGGCGAGCAGCTGGTGGGAGCGCTCCAGCTTGAGGTCACCCACGATGGGGCGGGGCAGGGACGGGTGACGCGGTGCTGTCTGGGACATGGCGGGTCCTGGTGAGGGGTGGAGAGGGATTCAGGGCGCGGGCGAAACGTCCAGCCGCACGGCGCGGCCCGCGAAGGACCACAAGAGACCGAGCGCGAGCGCGGACACGCCCACCGCCAGCCAGCCCAGCCGCGCGAAGCCGATGAGCGTGCCGTCCGGCGCGGTGCTGAGCGCCAGTCCGCCCATCCACGCGGCGAGCCCGGAGGCGCCGTCGCTGGCGGCCATGTTGACCGCGAGGTAGCGGCCCCGCAGCGACGGCGGCACCCGCGACGCGACCAGCGCCATGGTGGGGATGGCGCGGCCGGAGGTGAGCGTCATGAAGAGCACGAACACCAGGGCCACCACCGGCAGCGGGGACGGCGGCAGGTGCGTGAAGAGCAGGTGCGGCCCCATGGTGGCGACCAACAGGAGCGCCAGCACGCGCGCCGGGCCCAGGCGGTCCGCCATCCGGCCAATCCCGCGCGAGCTCACGAACGTGGCCGCGCGCCCGCCAGGTACACCCACGGCAGGTCCGTGAGGGACAGGCCCACGTTGCCCACCATGAACGCGCCCAGGTAGGGGATGAGCAGGAAGCTGGCGAACACCACCGTGAAGGTGAGGCCCCAGCCCAAGGCCAGCCGGGGCGTGAGGCCCGGCGTGGACGCCCCTGCGCCGGACGCCTGGGACAGGTGCCCGTCCACGCGCGGGAGGAAGCGCAGCAGCAGGAGCCACACGGCGCCCGCGACAGCGGCGAGGGCGATGAACGGCGAGCGCCAGCCCCCAGGTTCGCGAGGCCCAGCCCCAGCGGCACGCCCGCCACGGCGGACAGGGCGTAGGCCGTCATCACGGTGCCGATGGCCTGGCCCCGGCGCTCCGCGGGCACCACGTCGCTGACGATGTGATGACGACCGCGCCCATCAGCCCCGCGCAGGCGCCGGCCACGGTGCGCGCGATGAGCAGCCCCGAGGCCCCGGTGGCCGCGCCGCACAGGAGCGTGGCCGCGATGAAGCCCGCGTAGAGCAGGAGCAGCGTGCGCTTGCGCTCCAGGCGATCCAGCCAGAACACGCCCAGGACGCCCATGGCCGCGGACGCGAGCGTGTACGCGGACACCAGCGCTCCGAACCGCGTCGCCGACAGCCCCAGCCGCTGCATCAGGAGCGGGCCCAGCGGCATCAGCATCATGAAGTCGACGACGTGGGTGAACTGCACCGCGGCCAGCAGCCACAACAGCGGGCGCTCTCGCGCGGCGGGGGATGGAGCACTCAAGACAATCACCTGAATCCAGACACACGCCGGCCCCGGCCCCGCCCGGCAATGCCAGACAGGGCTCGGCCAGGCCCGGACGCGCTGCGCGCCGGACCGCCGTGAGCAGTCGCTATGTGGCGAATGATAATGAGAATCATCTTCATAAAAACTTCCGGAGTCAATGGGAAAGCGGGTTCCGTCACGGAATCATCTGGCGGCGGGTTTGCACGCTTCGTCTGGCTTGACGGGGTGGAGGCGGGGCGGAAGGGTGGGTGCCGAGCACCGTTTCCGTCCCCGTTCCCCTCCACCCAGGAGTCGATGGTGAAGAAGCTCGTCAACGCGCCGCGCGCAGTGGTCCAGGAGATGTTGGAGGGGTTCGTGGCGCTCGCTCCGGGGCAGGCGTTGCTGGAGGGGGAGACGGTGGTGGTGCGCTCGGACGTGCCGGCGGCGCTGGCGGCGCGGAGGGTGGCGGTGCTGTCGGGTGGAGGCAGCGGGCACGAGCCGGCGCATGCGGGCTACGTGGGGACGGGGATGTTGCACGCGGCGGTGGCGGGGGACGTGTTCACGTCGCCCAGCGCGGACGCGGTGCTGGCGGCGATCCGCGCGGTGGCGGGGACGGCGGGCGCGCTGCTCATCGTGAAGAACTACACGGGTGACAGGCTCAACTTCGGGCTCGCGGCGGAGCTGGCGCGGGCGGAAGGAATCCCCACGGAAGTGGTGGTGGTGGCGGACGACGTGGCGCTGAGGGAGACGGTGGAGCCCGAGCGGCGCCGGGGCATCGCGGGCGTGGTGCTGGTGCACAAGGTGGCGGGGGCCGCCGCGGCGGCGGG